>CAMKRB010000015.1 GCA_946415045.1 uncultured Myxococcales bacterium | reverse complement strand
TCGGTGGATCTCGCAGATGAATACCTCGGCAGCGAAAATGAGTACATCCGTTTTGTTGGCCGTGCACGCGCCTATTATCCCATCTTCTGGGACATCATCCTCAAGTTCAATCTGGAGCTGGGCTACATCGCCAACTGGAATGCGCCCGAAAAGGAAGTGCCGGTATTTGAGCGATTCTTTGTGGGCGGTCCGAACTCGGTGCGCGGTTTCGAGCGTTCAAGCCTTGGCCCATTGCGGTCTTTCACGACCAATATCACAGACCCGACATCGTCTCTGGGCAATTTCCAAATCGGTGGAAACAAGGAAATCGTCTTCAATGCCGAGGTCGAGATTCCCATCATCAAATCGATGAATATTTCGGGCGTCGTTTTCTTCGATATGGGCAATGCCTACAACGAAGACCAGGATTTGTCGCTTAAGATCGACTGGTTTGCCAACAGCGATGAGGAAATGGATTCGCTGATGCGTTCGTCTATGGGATTTGGTTTCAGATGGATGTCGCCGATGGGACTGCTGCGATTTGAGTGGGGCTTCCCGCTGCACAAAAAGAAGGACGAGGATACGACGGTATTCGAGTTCAGCATTGGCAACGCGTTCTAGTTTTGGCACCTGGTGCTGCCGCCAAAATAAACGAAAGGCTGCGTATTTCGCATCGCGAAATAGCAGCCTTTTTTTTGCGCGTATTGCGCAGCAATAGCGCAAATCCCCTTTATTCGTCTTTATTATCGGGATTCATGGCGTTTTCGAATTTTTTTGTCGAGTCGAGGATGCGGATTTGCTCTTCTGTGAGCGAGTCGTCGGCAGCGGGCTTTTGTGCACGGCTGGCAGCCTGGCGCAGGCGATCGGCGGTATCTCCGACCGATTTTCCGTTGATGGCGTCTTCGATTATCCGGCCGCCTTCGATGAAGAGTTCGCGGATGCGTTCGGTGCGTTCGGGCGATTCGGCATCGTCGTTCTGGGCGTCGGGAAGGTGCGGGACTTTGACGTTGCGCATCGCTTCGGTCCAGTTGTCGGCCAGATCCAGCTTCACATCGTAGTCGTGTGACGGTTTGGAAGCTTCGGCATTTTCTGACTTTTCGGCGCTTTGGGCTGCGGATTCCGGCCCATAGGCTTTCGACATGATCGCCTCGAAATCCGAATCGCCAAACAGGGCTTTGACGATGTTATCCAGCGTGTTTTTGATGAGCGAGGGTAAAAAGTCGGTGCCGTGTTTTTGTAGAAATGCGGAATTGATGACGACGTGGCGCTTGCCGTTTTCGTCGGTTTTGTAGTCGTCTTCGGTGAGTTTTTGATCGGCAAACTGCGCAAATTCGCGGGAAACAATGGTGTGCAGATTGTCACCGGTGGCGTCTGCTTTGTTTTTAAAGACATTCAGGCCAAGTGAGAGAATATCGTTGGTCGCTTTGGCATCTGAAGCGGTGGCATTTTGCTCGTTCAGTTTCGTTTTGAGGGATTCTTCGGCGGCATCCTGGACTTCTTTGGTGACTTCGGCGAGGTTTTCGCGCATGGCCTGCATCAGTTCGATGAACGAGTCTTTAAGCGGAGCGAGTTCCTTTTTGAGGTCGCCAAAGGCGGACTTGAGTGTGCCAAGCAGTTCTTCGAGCGAGGCGTCGTCTTTGTTGTCGTCATTTGGTTTGCTGTCACCCGAATCGAACGGGATAACGGGAGGCAGTTTGTCTTCGCTCTGTGACTTGTTATTCTTGTTGTCTTCGTCCATTTTGAGGCTCCTATATATGAAACAAAGTGTACTCACGTCGATGCTTTTGGCGTTCGTGCAGCGGATGCAATGATTGAGGCAATGCCGAGAACAATCATAACACAAGCGATGCCCTGCGAGGTTGACATAAATGTATTGTGATCGGGGGAGACGAGGAAAAACTTGTTAATGGCCGGGACGACGGCATCGAAGAAAGCGCCGCGTTCCGTGTCGTCGCGCATGATTTCGACGACAAACCGCAGCACGCCATAGGCGATGAACCAGGTGCCAAGCATCATGCCATTGCGGACTTTTTTGACGAGCATCAGCCACAAAACGATGTACAGAATGATTTCGCCGCCAGCTTCGTAGAGCTGTGTGGCGTGCATGAGCGGGGTTTCTCCGGACTTCATCAGTTCAGGTGCGATCTCGGGATTTTTGGCGAGTTCGTCGAATGCGAAAGATCCGGTGTGATAGTGAATGCCGATGTTTCCGTTGGTGATGGCCCCCCAGCAGCATCCGGCGGCGAGGCAACCGATGCGTCCGCAGGCGTGGGCGATGGCCAGTGGTGCGGTGAGCAAATCGCCGATGGTGAGCAGGGTGAAACCGTCATTCCGATGCTTGTGCATGAAGAACAACAGCACAAAGATGCCTGCGATGACGCCGCCATAAAAGGTGAGGCCGCCTTCGGCAAAATTCAGCGTGCGCAGACAATCGGATTCCGACAGGCCCACGCTGCCGGGATCAAAACAGGCATTCCAGTAGAACGGCGCTTCGACGATGACGTGGGCGAGCCTGGCTCCAATAAAACCAAATAACACCATCCATAAACACAGTTTCGCCATTTCTTTGGGCGGCACATTGCGATAGGGCGCCATGCGCGTGGCGGTAAAAATGCCCAGGCAGATGCCGACCAGAATCATAAATGCATACGAGTGCAGCACCAGCGGTTCGCTGAATGTGAGCGTATAATTCGGCATAAACGTGTGGTACAGCCGGGTGCTGAACCAGATGAGCAGCGCCGTGACGATGACGCCCTGAATCACGCCCTCGCCATGTCTGCCTTTGCGGTATATCTGAATTGAGCTCACGATGCCCCAAATCATCAGCAATACGCCGATAATCCAAAGCACGCGCTCAAATCCGGTGCCATAAAGGGTGACACCAAAAATGCCCAATAAATCCGGATACATATCTGAAACGCTTTGGAAAAGGTCAATCCAATCATTGCCATATTAAAATGGCGCAGGAATTATGGTCATCTTTGGGGGCGGTGGCAACTGAAATCATGATGCACATACCACGTATAAGGTGAGTTTTTGGGGGGAACATCTGCCGGTGGTGTCATTGTTCAGGCCTGTGATTGTTGACAATAAACCGAATGGTGTTTAAATTACTTCGGTGGCTTTTTTATGGAGGTTCATATGAAGCTTGGTTTGTTATTTGTATTGATATGGATGTTTTGCTGGGTACCTGCTGCATTTGCGAGCCATTACGATTTGCCGGATATCGATTTGCTGCCGGATTCACTTGTGGCGCAGCTGGCGCAGGACAAGATTGACAACACCGAAGAATTGTTTGCTCATTTGGTGAAAAAGAGCGAACGCGATGCGTTTGCCAAAAAATACAATATGCCGTCGGCCGATGTCGAAACGCTTGCGCACAAGCTTGAATTGATGCAAATCGTTGGCGTTGGACCAAAAGCCGCGCAGTTACTGATGCTCGCCGGCATCAATAATCTGAATGCACTGAGCCAGGCACAGCCCGAAGCTTTGCTGGACGCTTTGCTCCGCGTGAACCGTGAGCAGGCGATTACCGGTGTTCAGCCCGATTTGACCGTCGTGCGCGACTGGATTGGCAAATCACAGAAGATCGCCAATCGCATCGAAGAATAGTTCAATCCTCCACAATCTCGCTTAGACGCGCATTGTATTCCATGATGGAACCCGGGCGCACGGAATGGCTATGGCAGAGAAGAGTGCTTTATTTATATCGATCGCACGCAGATGCGCATCCCGTGGCGAAACGGGACGCGCAGTGGTGACGATTGTCAATGCACTCCGAAATAATCCGTCATATATCGATGTCTATCCCGAGTCGATTACATTACTCGCCGAAATCCTGGAAATCCGGTTTGCTGAAGAAGTCCACAAGCTCGAAGCGCGCTATCCGTCGTTTGGGCCAAAGCTGGTTGCAGCTCTCAAATCGTTGGGGCGCGATGATTTCGCCGCCGAATTTGAGCAGAGCTTTGCCGACTATTGCATCGACAAAATGAAGGATGCGCATGAATACTCGTGCGAAATTGAGCCACCGCTGCGGTATGGCAGCCAGGAAATCGTGTGTGCACCGCCGTCCGAAACCACCGGAACGCGTCAGATTGTCACCAGTTCCGAGACCTCGCCTTCGGAAAGCGGCGAAATGCGGTATGGATGGATGATCGAAGCGGCGCGCGATACCGGCACGCACGATCCCGTCAGACACGAGCGCAAACGCGAGGTGGGCGATTTGTCGCGGGCTTTTGGCCGCATCCGCACCCAGATCGACAATCGTCCGGTTGCTGCCGAATACGCAGACAGTGCTTCGGATCGCGTGATTATCGATTTTGACGATCGCGTGAATACGTCGCCCAAAGCGGCAATGTTCGCATCGGGCGTGACCAAAATACGGACATTTGCCGAAGAATTGGCGGCGTATCAAAGCCAGGATACCGGGATGCGGTCGTTCACGACTGCCAGCCTGGATCCGATGGAACGGCTGGCTGAAACGACGCATGAACTCAGCGAGACGCCAAGTGTCGAGCCCTATTCGGT
This sequence comes from uncultured Myxococcales bacterium, assembly GCA_946415045.1. GTDB lineage: Bacteria > Myxococcota_A > Bradymonadia > UBA4248 > UBA4248 > UBA4248. The sequence goes on along the minus strand of CAMKRB010000015.1, from coordinate 20,170 downwards.
GCGCCATCCGCTGCGGTTCAAAATTACGTCTCAGCACATCGTCACATGCATTTTGCTGTGTGGTCTCGTGGTGCTCGGACTGGTCTCGTGGCGCAGTGCGACGCCGTATTTCGAGCAACGCGCATTGCAGGGCGTTTCAGAAAGTTACATCATTTCTGCAGAATCAGGAGAATCCAATCCCGTAGCACAAATCGATACATCGGAAATGCTGTTCGTCGATTCGCAATGGATCGAGGGTTACCGCATGTTCCTTTCGGTTTGGCAAAGCGAGCATTTTGAGGGAGAACCAGCCCCCGAAATCGATCCAAAATCAGAGCAGTTTCCCCGCGACTACAGTTCTGCGCAGGCTGCCTATATCACGCAGCTTTTGTATGCGAATCGCGTCTCACAGGCCCGGGATTACTATGCATCCATTCCGGTTCATGTCTGGCGTGATCACCCGTGTTTCCATCTTTGGGTGCAGGCGCTGTTCGACGAGGCCGATCGCGATTTTCATGCGGCATCGTATAAATACGAGAAACTGCTGCATACGCCGCTGGCACCATTTGCGCTTGCGCAAATGGGCATCATGTCGCTCGACATGAATCAGAGCCAGAACGAGATCGCCGAGCGATTTATATACAATTATGATCAGATGATGCTGGTGTCGATGCTGGCCAGATGCACGCGCAGCATTCTGCGGCGTGGTGAAGATAACATCGAAATCGGGGATATCTCACATCTGCGTGCGCCTTATTTGCAGTATTGTGCCATTGGTAAACTATACAACGAGATATATACAAAACAGATTCGCTCCTATCAGGAATATGCAATTGCAAAAATGGCGCAGCCGCTTGTGCGCGGTGAATACTATCGTCTCGAAGCAGTCATTGGAGCGGCGCTTACATTGCAGAATACAGACGAAGCGGTTACATTCTATCAAACGCTCGATCTTCCCGAGGATCATCCGGTGAGAATACGTCTGAAAAATGATATATTTGCGAGCGATATGTGGCGCGGTGACTGGTCGGGAATTGGCAGGCTCTATCCAAAATTGCCGAAAGATCTTGGGTATCTGGCTGCAGCCCGCGTGATAGATCAGTCGTCGTCCGATGTGCCTGTAAACCATGCACTCATACAAATGCCTGAAAGTATTCTAAAGTATAGTGCATCGGGTATTTCAAATATGCTTGTCATCGACGATGCCTACAACGAAGCCTATAACGGTAATTACGATAAAGCCCTGTCGATTACGCGTTCGCTGCTTGCGAGTCGTCCGAACGATTACGAGCCGCTGTTTCTGCAGGCGCAGATATTGTCGCAGATGGGACGGAACCGAGAAGCGGCCGGAATACTCGAGCATGCGATGATGACCGGGCATGCCGGTGCGCCATTTATCGTGCTTTCCAATCTTTATCGTGCTCGTGCAGCCCTTAAACTCAATGCATCTGCTTTTGTATTAAAAATGGTATCTTTTGCTGATCCCGTTTTGGAAGGTGCGCGCTGCGAAATCTTTTGGCGAACAAATGATACAATTGCAGAAGATTGTATAAACCGTCTGTCGAAAAATCCCAAATCGTTATCCAAAGCAGCCTGGATGATGCTTGCAATTCATGGCGACATTAACCCCGATAGCTCGAAATGGGCCAGAGCCGGTGCCGGTTATATGAGTACGCCCGGTTACTATCTTTCGTATGCGCGCGCATTGTTAAAAGAAGATCAGTTTAAGGCATCGGTTGCGAACTATGAACACGCCATTCTGGATGATTTCCTGACAGCGACGCCCGAAACAGTGCTGGAACTGGAGCAGATTTATACAAAGCGCAAGCGCCGCGTCGAAGGCAGCCATACATTCGAAAGTCTGTCGGAGCGGGCGGAGCAGAAGACGCACGATCCGTTGCTTCTGGGCACACTGCACATGTCTGCGGCCCGCCTCTATCAGCCGCAAACCGCGCATCCGCTGGCTCGCCGCCACCTCACCCGGGCGCTTGAACTGATCGGCGATAATCCCGATATCCTCAAAGGACTGGTCGATTATTACGAAGCCAAAGACAAGCCGGAACAGGCCCGAAAATACCGCATGCGTCTCAATCGCCTGCTGCGTGAAAACGATGCACAAATGGAGTAGTTTTTTATTGTTCCGCGCCTTTTCGCTGCCGCTCAATACGGCGCGGCGACTCGCTATTTGCAATACGCGAGTCGTTCCGCATTATACAAATGTTGCTGAAAAATATGGATAGATCGTCACTTCGTAAATATGCTGTATGGGCGCACGACGAATGGTTTGGCCTGATTTCACGAACAGCTCGCGCTTACCATCTGGACACGCATTCTGCAAAAGATGGCTGCGGTGATCATGTACAGCCTTTGACCCCGCAGGAATCCTCATGGCGAGACAAAATTGCCTTGAAAATGGCTCAAATTGGCTATCACCGAACTGTTGAAGAAATCGCATCACTTTGGTTTTGTCGCTGCTGTGCATTGTATTATATGGAAGCGACGGAATTCCTTCCGTTGAATGTATCCGTCTTTTTTGATCAACAATCACATACAAACGCCCAGCTGTCATTGTTTGAATATCACGATCAAATGCAGAAACAGCTGCGTTTTCGCGATCATTTGATTTCTGTTTGCCACAGGCTTGAACGATACTTTCCCGAACTGTTCGGAAATTGCAGCGCCGAAGCAGAATTGTTGCTGCCAGCAGATCTGTCTGTTGATAATGATGTATTTGAACGCATGCGCACCGCCATTCCACGCAATGCGCTGTCCAAATGTGGCGAAGTCGAAATTGTTGGATGGCTCTATCAATATTTTATTTCGCAGCGACACGATGAAGTCGTCGATCCATTGTATGGCAAGGCCATTGATAAATCGGATATTCCTGTCGCGACACAAGTATGGACGCCCGACTGGGTTGTGCAGTTTATTACAGATAATAGTTTGGGGCGATATCTTCTCGAACGGAATCCAGATTCCAAAGTCAAACGAAAACTGCGGTATCTTGTGCCGTTTGAATCTTGTGAATCACAGGCAAAATCGGTAGATCCAGCATGCATCAAGGTGATCGATCCCTGTGCGGGGGCTGGTCATTTTCTGGTATATGCATTTGATGTGCTGATGCATTTTTATATCGATGCCGGTTACAAGCCGGCCGATGCAGTGCGCCATATTCTTGCACAGAATCTGGTCGGACTGGATATCGATGAACTCGTCGTTGCTATTGCACGATTCGCTTTGATGATGAAAGCCTGTGCATACGACAAATCGGTTTTAAATGATGACGAAAGTCCAGTCCCCCGCGTCTTTGCAGTTCATTCTGATGCATGGATTACCAGTGAAGACCTTGAGAACGCTTCGTTTAACCGGCATTGCGTCAAACAACCGTTCGAACAGATCCGAAAGATATTTGCAAATGCCGATGAGTTCGGATCACTGCTGCGGCCTGAACGATTGGATTTGCCGCAGGAATGGATGAATGCGGATAATTCTGTCGCAAATAAATTGAAAAGATTTGCACAGATTACGGAAATACTGAATGAACAGTACGATGTTGTCATTACCAATCCTCCCTATCTGAACAAATACAACGATGTATTAAAGAAGTTTATCAAATCGCATTATGCAGATTGTTCAGCGGATTTGTTCGGCGCATTTATTCATCGGTGTCTGGAATTTGCAAAACCCGGTGGTTATGCAGGTCTGATGACACCCAATGTCTGGATGTTTATACAAAGCTATGAAGCACTGCGTAAGTATATCGTAGAAAAGAACTCGATCACAACATTGATACAGATGGCCAAAGGCGCTTTTTTTGACGATGCAACCGTCGATGTATGCGCATTTGTGATTGAAAAGGATGCGCCCGAAAAACAAGGCGTTTACTTTAGGCTGGAATCGTTCAGAGGAAACATGGATGTGCAGAAAGAGCGGATTTTGCATGCACTCAAAACGCCTGACTGTGACTATGTTTTTCGCACACTCAGCCAAAATTACCGCCACCTGCCCGGTACGATCATCGCCTACTGGATTAGCCGGAAGATGATGGATTGCTTTACTAACGGCAGGCGTCTGGAACTCGAAACCTCGCCAAGACAGGGGCTTGCGACGACGGACAATGCGCGCTTTTTGCGCCATTGGTTTGAAATTGACTTTTCCAAAATAGGTTTTGGATTTGAGCGCGAACAGGCCATTACAAGCAACTATCGGTGGTTTCCCTATAACAAGGGCGGACTGTTTCGCAAGTGGTACGGAAATCAGGACTATATCGTTGACTATTGGCATGATGGTGAAGCGATTAAAGCATCGGTGATGCGCAAATACCCGTATCTGAAGACGCCTGGATTTGTCGTCAAAAATCCCGGAACTTATTTCAGTCCTTCGCTGAGCTGGTCGAAGATTTCAAGCGGGAATGTCGCATTTCGATTCTATCCCAAAGGCTTTTTGTACGATGTTTCGGGGTGCAGTATCTTTTATTCGAACGACGCACAAATGTACTATCATGCCGGATTTCTGAACAGCATTGTTTGTCGCAAACTGCTTGAAATGATATCACCAACGGTCAACTATGAAGCGGGGCATATTGCCGTATTGCCGCTCATTCACTCCGATGTTTATCTGCCGCGGATTTGTGAACTCGTTGCACAGAATATCGATCTATCAAAAGCAGACTGGGATGATTTTGAAGTTTCGTGGGCATTCAAAAAACATCCGCTTGCACAATGCGATGATTTGCAGAAATCGTGGCTGCAGTGGGAACAACAATGCGATCTGCGGTTTGAACAGGTCAAGTCAAACGAAACTGAACTCAACCGCATGTATATAGAGATCTATGGTTTGCAGGATGAAATCGTGCCCGACGTTCCGGACAGGGAAATCACTGTGAGACGCGCAGATATGAAGCGTGACGCCGAAAGTCTGATTTCCTATGGCGTTGGATGTTTATTCGGACGCTATTCGCTGGACATGGATGGTCTGGCCAATACCGGAGAACCGCTGGATATGGCCAGATACAAGCGATTCGCACCTGTATCGGACAATATATTATATATTGGCGAAGAAGATGGGATGGAGAATGATATCGCCGAACGGTTTGCTGCATTTATTGAGGCTGCCTATGGCAGCGCCGGACGTGATGCAAATCTGAATTGGATCGCCGGAGCGCTGGACAATAAAGGGGATGCGATGCAGGTTATACGGCACTATCTGGTGCAGCAATTCTATGCAAATCACCTGAAAATGTATCAGAAGCGTCCGATCTACTGGCTGTTCGACAGCGGTCGTGAACATGCATTTCAATGCCTGATATACATGCATCGCTATCGTCCCCAAACTATCGGGCGGATACGCTCGCATTATCTTGCCCGGGTTCAGCGCATTTATAGCGATAGAATTGCTGCGGCAAAACTGCAGCAGCAAAATATATCTGCAGCAGATGTTAAAAAAATTGCGCAGCAAATCGATGGACTTGAGCGAAAATACAATGAACTTGCTGCGTATGAAAACAGGCTGAAACGAGTTGAAGCGCAGGAAATTACATTGAATCTGGAAGATGGTGTGAAAGTGAATTATGAAAAGCTGAGCGATGTGTTGGCAATTATCAAATAGTGCAGATGCGTTGATATACGGTCACCATGCATACTTAAATAAACTGCAGGAGAAGTATATATTTCCTGCAGTTTTTTTTGACGGCTTGCGCCGTAAGCACATATTTTTCGCGGCTACGCGCCGCAGGCGGCAAGGGGCGTTGTTCCGCGAACGCCCCTTGCAACCCCGCGCGGCCGGGGGAGTGCCCCCGGTCCCCCCAGCTATTTTTCTATATTTTCTTTAGTGCGACGCTAAAACGCCATCCATGGCGTTGTAGCGTCGCCCCGCCGACGTCGTGTCGGCGGGAGGGATCTGAGCTCATCAGGGCGGCCTGCGGCCGTATGTTCTTTATGTGCAGGAAATCTATACATTTCCTGCAGTATCTATTTTGATGATTTGCTACCGTATGTATCTGATGTGCTGTAAACCAATATGTTCTCTAAAAAGATACAGAAATGCTTTGCTTACGCTCGGTAAAAAGCTCACGATTATCGCCGTTTGCCCATTCAATCTCATTGTTGTTTTTGAGTTTAACGGGTTTGTAAACGATCACCGTCTGTGATGGCAGCGACAGGGTGAGCGGCTGTTTGCCCGTCGTTTTGGGGGCTTTGTACGGATTCCACGATCCGAGCTCGGGAATCGAACCCGTGATGATATAGGTATTGCCATCGTTTGGAACATTGAATGTGATGTTTCTTTTTTCGTTTTTAAGGATGGTGTCTTTCTTGTTGCGCAGCAAGATCTTTACAGAATTTGCACTCAGCTGAATCTGGCCGCGATAGGTGCTCGCAGATTCTGAATCGTTCCAGTCGCCGGATGGCAATGTAAACTGGCTGTTTGCATGGGTCGTGATGAGCAGGATGGCCTGCTGATAATCGTTTTCGCGGCCGATGGCTACAAACCCGGGTTTATAGTCGAGCACTGCGGTCTTGCCGGTCGCGAGCACGCCCCATTGGCTGCGCAGCCTGAGGCCGCGCTGAATCAGGCTATAGAATGCGGGATTGTTAAAATTCATATCGGCGCGGTTATCGGGTTCTTTGTCGCCGGCCAGAGGATATTCGGTGCCATAATACAAACTTGGGATACCGCGCCATGCCAGCAATACTCTGAGTGCCTGTGCCATTTTGGTTTTGTCGTTTTTGCAAATGCTGATAAATCGCGGCATATCGTGGTTGTCGAGGAATGTGACCATGTGATTTGGGGCGCTGTATTGGCGATCGTTTGCGATCACGCTTGCCAGATTGGCCAGAGAACGATTGTCGCAATAGACATCGCGGAGTGCGAATGTGAGCGGGAAATCGAACATGTGTGTGAACTGTCCGCGTTTTTGGATATCGTCGACTTTTGCGGGATCGCCGTCGAAGTATTCGCCGAGCAGCATCATGGTGCGATCCATGCCGCGCAGTGTGTTGTTAAACGATTTCCAGAAATCCATGCCTACGTGTTTGACGGCGTCGAGTCTGTATCCGGCAATATTGGGCAGCCGCACCCATTTTTTGGCTGCATTCATGATGTATTGATAGACTTCGGGATTGTCCTGGTTGAGATCGGGCAGACCGTGTACCTGGCGCTCAACGAGTTGTTTTTCGTCGTTCCAGTCTTCGATCGTCAAAGCAGGATGGAACCAGTCGGGTTTCTTTTCGACGAGTTCAGATCCGTAGCCGACGTGGTTGACGACGAAATCGAGAATGAGGCTGATGCCGTACTGGCGCGCAGAAATGGCGAGGTTTTCGATGTCCTGTTCGGATCCAAAGTGTTTGTCGACGGTGTTGAGATCGTAGGTCCAATAGGCGTGGAATGCTGCGTTGCCAAAGAACTTTTGTGCAGCGGTGGTATACATCGGCGAAATCCATATTTTGGTGATGCCGAGTTTTTGAAGATAGGGCAGTTTCTGGCGGATGCCTTCGAGATCGCCGCCATGCCATCCGGCTGGATCGGACATATCGACGTCGTAGTCGTTCTCGGCGCGGGCATTAAAAAAGCGATCTATCAGAATGAAATAGATCGCTTCGGCATTTGGGGAAGCCCCCTCGGTGGAGGAGGCTTCTGTGTCGCTGGCAGGCTGGGATTCGGGGGAATCGGCTGCCGGCGGCTCTGTTTCTGGCTCAACTGCAGGTGGTGGCGCGATTTCGCGGGGCCTGTAGTTGTCGTTTGTCTGGGGCGTTGGCTCGGGTGGTTTGACTTCGTTGCGATCGTCGCGTTTGCCCGTGCGTCCTTTCATGAATTTATCGACCAGGCTGGCGATTTGACGCTGGATGTCGCCTTCGACCGATTGGATGGCATCGTCACCATTTTCGTGTGCATACATCAGAACTGCAGGCATGGAGACCTTGCTGCTCAACGTATCGTTTGTGACCATATCATAGACGGTGAGATTGACGTTGACATCCCAGCGATAGCGGCCCGAGAGCGGTGAATAAAACTCGGTTGAGATTTCGGCGAGCAGAATGATTTGGGCATTGGAAGCCTGGGATTTGATGGCCTGAATGCGGCGATCGGTATCGCGGATGGCTTCGAGCTGCTGGTGGACGCTTTGGAATGCGACCTGGTTCACCTTGAGGTTTCTGGAGGTGAGCACCGAATTGAGTCCGGCAGCCACGCCATCGTCGATAGCTTCGGATTTGAGATTGGTATTGTCGTCGTGCGTATAAACCACGGCAAAACTGATATCATCTGCGTATTGAGGCGTGGGTGTTTGTGAAACACACGACTGGCAGAAAGCTGCAACCGTAAACAAAAGCAGCATGAAGATGGCGAGATGTCGCTGAATAAAACTCATATTAGAACCAAGCCTCCGCTTCGATGGAAATCACGTGATGCCAGTGATTGTCCGGGATGGATTTGAAATCGTTGCCATAGAATTCGTTGCTCTGGCTTTGCGTTTCGACGTTGCTGTTGTCGAAAGCATTGTGCATGTTGCTGTATTGCACACCATAGAGCAGTCGCAGGGATGGGCGTGAGAAGATGCCATAACCCGAGGGATTGATGACGAATCCGATTTTTCCCTGCCATGTGTTTCGCACGTCGAGATCGCCGTATTCGAGTCCACGGAGTGCATCGACGATGCCCGCGTTGTTTTTCCAGATCGACCCGGCGCTCGAACGCCAGAGGTTGCCGTTGAGGGATTTTTCCTGAGCAAAAGAAGTTTCGGCGAGGATATGTGCGGTCTGCGTGACATAGATCTGACCACGTGCAACGATGGACCAAATCATGCGGTTGCGTTCGCTGGCCGAAATTTCGTCGTCTTTGTCGAAATGATAGCCGAACATGGCAGCCCATGTGAGATCGAAGCGTTCCTTGACGATTTCGAGGTTCATCTCGTCGCCGATGTTGAACTGATAGCGATCGTCGGTCCATTCCTTGATATAGATGCGTTTTTCGATGCCGTTATAGTTTTCGATATAGTATTGCTCGGGATGCAGGCGTTTGAAATTGAAGAAGAGGTTGTTCCACTTGAGTGCGCCGAGCTTTCCGAAACCGAGGTAGCCTACCAGATTGTAGCTGAAGGCGCTGAGTGCAGTCGGCGTGGGGTAGTTGGGTTCAAACGCGGATGCGCTGACGAGGTTTTCCGCATAGGTTTGCAGCACTTCGTGACGGATGAACGCTTCTTTGGAGACGCCGGTATCTTTTGCGAATTTGGTTTGATGGGGGGAATTCTCGCTGCCATCGACGGAGGGCTCGTAGAAGAGTTCAGCGCCGAGACCGAGTTCGAAGCCGTCGACGGGACGGATTCTGGCTGCGGCACCGAATGTGAGCACAGGGCTGTAACCATTGCTGTGCTTGAGGTATCCGGAATCACCGATACCGACGAGGATATCGGCCATGGGGCTTGACCATGTGGCACTGAGTCCGACGGTTTCGTAGAAGATTTCGGCAAATTTCATATCATAGAGGCCGAGATCGCCGAAATAGAAGTCGAGGGTACCGACCTGCCAGACGACGTCTTCGATGAGGACGTTACCGGCTTTTGCATAGAGCTGTGTGAGCGCAAATGCCCCCAGCGAACCATTGAGGAGATCGGCTGCATGCGCGGAACCGCCTTCGATTTTGGCATGCAGGCTGGTCCAGACCTCGTTTGTGCCGGGCGTCTGCTTGATGAGCTGCAGCCGCATTTCAAGCGCAGCCCACTGCGATTCGTTGAGCAGACGGCCTGAAATGTTCCACAGACCGAGCTTTGACTTGCCGCCCTGGAAATCGGGACGCGCAGAGATGCGGAAATAGCCGCCGGCCGAGAAACGGTCATCGTCGGCGCGGGCATCATTTGGAGAGGCAAAGGCCCATGCAAACGACAACAAGACGGCCAAAAACGAAAGCAAACGACGCAAATGTGGATTCATGGTCCTTCCTTTGCGAATAGGGGGATAAAAATGAAATGATTATCGTTTGTCACGCCCCGTAGGGGCGCATGAAAGCGAGCGGGAAGAGACGCGCGATCCGCACGTCTCTGAGCGAGCGAAATCCGTAAATGCATTCGATGAAAACCATCGAATAAATGGGGCGTTGCGGGGGTAATTGCCGTGAATTTCCCCGCAGTGGGGGGCGCCGCGTATGCCCGCAGGGCATAGCGGCGTTGGGGGGCGGCTGCCCCCGGCAGAATACAGATGTTTATTTTTTGGTCAGAATCACGATGGTGCGTGATTTTGCGCCATAGGTGCTGCGGACTGTGTTGATGCCTTCGTCGACATTGGAGTTGTAGGTGGCTGCCTTGTCGAGGGAGGGATCGTTGTTGAAGACGTCATAATCATAGTAGCTCTGGGTGTCGGCGAGCACTTTCCAGTCGCCGTCCGGGAGCGGGAAGTTGGTGTCGGAGGTTTCCATGTTGATGATGACGAAGAGTTCGGGCGTTTCGTCGCGTTTGGGATAATACATGGCGATGGATTTGCCCGACCAGACGTCGCTATCGGTCTTGCCTGTGGGATTCCACCACTGGAAGTACTGGCTGCTGTATTCGGTGGGGGACAGATGAACTCTGAATGTTTTTCGGATTTTGATGAGATCGCGCACGAAATGATGCATGCGCACGGCTGCATTATCGCTGAGCCAGTCGCCCCATCTGAACCAGTTGAACTCATTATCGGCAGAATCGGAATAGGCGTTGTTGTTTCCGAACTGTGTGCGCATGTATTCATCGCCGCCAAGGAGCATGGGGCTGCCGTGACTGATCATCATGAATGCGAAGAAATTGCGGATCATCTGTCGTTTGGTGATTTCGTCCTTATTATGTTCGCAGACGCCCATGGAGTTGACGTGATCGTTTTCCATGGCATCGGACTGGCCTTCGGCGCACCATGGACGCGAGTAATTATCGTCTTTTGCACCGCTGGTGAAGTCGCAGAAAGCGTTGTAACGATCTTTGCAGCAGATGGGGTTGAGGATGCCGCAACCATTCTTTTTATTGCGGTAGGTGACGAGATCGTAAAGCGTGAAGCCGTCGTGAGCCGTGATGAAGTTGACGGAGTTGTATGGGCGGCGACCGTCGTCGCCAAACATTTTGCTCGATCCCGTGAGCAGATCTCCCATGGTCAGGCCGCCTTCCCAATAGGGCGGGATTGTATCGTCGGAGTTGAGCCTGGGGTCATCCCAGTTGACGAAGCGGCGCACCATATCGCGGAAGCGGCCATTCCACTCGCTCCACGCGCGTTTGTCGCCTTTGGATGATACAGGGAAACCACCGATGGCATAGTGGGCAATATCCCACGGTTCGGCGATAAAGCGTGTGTTGTACTTGGCCAGCTCTGGATCGTCGATGATATCCTGCAGCACCGTATTTTTGGCGAAGTTGAACCAGTATCCGTTATCGCCCCAGACGTTGGCATCGTCAACGCCCAGGATGGATGCGAGGTCGAAGCGGAATCCGTCGACGTGCATTTCATTGACCCAGAAACGCAGGTTGTCGAGGATGAAGCGCCGGAATGGTTTGTTGTTGGTGCGCATCTGGTTGCCGACGCCGGTCTGATCGAGGTAACCGGAATTTGGTGAACCGTTGAGTTCGGTGAGGTGATAGTATTCGCTGTTGTCAAGGCCTCGGAACGAATAGATGGTCGCAGCTGTGGCATCGTCGAAATTGGATTGTGTGCCGTAATCGAAATCGTTTGATCCGATCTTGCTGCGCCAGAATCCGCCCTCACCGGTGTGATTGTAGACGACGTCCAGAATGACTTCGATGCCGGCCTGATGGAGCTTGTCGACCATTTCCTTGAACTCGTCGTGGACGCCATTGATGCGTTTTTGGTTGATGCTCGTGGCGAACCGCTGTTCGGGGGCGAAGAATGCGATGGTATTGTATCCCCAGTAGGTGCCGTCGTCGGGCTTTTCAGCGACAGGCATGAGTTCCAGTGCGGTGATACCGAGGTCGGCGAGATATTGGGCTTTTTCACCGATACCTTTCCAGGTTCCCGGGTTGCTGATATCGATGGCCTTCATGGTAAACCCTTTGGGGTGGGCTTCGTAGTAGATGGCATCGTTGACTCCGTGTCCCAGGAAAGCATCGCCTTTCATGCGGTTTTCGCGCCATTTGGCTTCGTTGTCGCTCCAGACGTATTCGCTTTTGATGACGACGGATTTGGCGGCAGCTTTCCAGTCGTTGACATCGCGGGCGGTACCGGAAGCAGGGTTGCCCGAACCCCAGTCGAAATCGCGGTGGATGCGGCGCGTATAGGGATCGATGAGGAGTTTGTTGGGGTTAAAGCGGTTGCCGTTTGCGTCGCAGTCGGTGATGAAGCCGGTTGCGCCGCGTTTGCTGAAGAATTCGGGATCGTAGGGCCAGTTGGGGCCAAAGGCGATATAGCCATAGTGTGTGCCGACGCCGATGCCCTGAACATAGAGCGTCCAGATGTTGCTATTCTCATCCTTGATCATGGGGATATGGATGAGCGGCTGATCGGTATCTGGATTCTCGCTGTCGAAGATGAGGACCTCGATGCGCGTCGCATTTTTGGAATAGACGGCGAAGTTCACACCTTTATCGATGATGGTGGCACCCAGAATATCGAAATAGTCGTTGCTCGTGAGTTTACTGTATGACGGTGCCAGCGGGCTTGAATCAAATACGCGCACCTTGTCGGAATCGTCGCAGGTGCATACCGTAACTGTTGCACACAGAAGACCGGCGACGAGCGCCAGACGGCGCGCCCACGATTTGCATTTCTTCAGCATGTTGTTAATCCTTGAGTTTCCACACGATGATATATCGTTCTTTGGTTAAAGATATATTGGTTGTTTCGGAGATGGTTTCGCTTTCGTCGAGCAGGTTGATCCAGCCTTTGGTGCCCTCGGGAACTGTATAATTCTGCGGATCATCGCTGTCGCTGATGCCGATTAGAATCGTTTCACCCTCGCCCTGCATCAGGTACACATACGAACGCGCATATGCGTCGATGGTTTTGCGCGTTCCTTTGTAAAGCACAGGATGTGCGCGCCGGATCTGCCCGAGTTTCTGGACGAGTTCAAGCGTCTCTTTTTGCTGCGGATTGAGCTGCGTTCCGAACTTCATCATGCGGCGGTTATCGGGATCGTTCGCGCCCTCAAGACCGATTTCGTCGCCGTAATAGATGAGCGGAATCATGGGGCTGGTGAACAAAAAGACCCAGGCGAGCTTGAGCTGGCGATAGGCCCACGCATCGGTGACTTCGTTGTTGTTGCCATACTTCTGCTCATCATCGTGATGGATATGCGAGATGGCGCGGGCGACGTCGTGATTGCCCAGGAATGTGCTCATGATGGCGCTGCCATAGGTCGAATCATTGCCAAGAACGAAATCCTTCAAATCCCAGAATTTGCCGTCGCCATTCATAATGGTGCTGCGCAGCATGTTGTAGAGCGGAAAATCGAACTGGCCGTGCAGCATGGTGCTGCCGATGTATTGTTTGATTTTGTCGACACCGTCGAACGTTTCGCCAACGATATAGAATGTCTGGCCGCTGCCGGCCATCATGTCGTCGATATTGAGGCGCAGCTCGGAAATAAACTGCTGCGGCATGTGTTTGACCGCATCCAGACGGAAGCCGTCGATGCCGGTGGTGCGGATGAGCCAGCGGGCATGATTGATCACAAACTCGCGCACTTCGGGCAGATTGTAGTTGAAATCGGGCAGATTGTCGCCGAACCAGCATGTTTCGGGAATCCGGTTCCAGTTGTCCTGATTGTTGCCCGTGCAAAGTTCCATGGGCAGATTGAACCATTTGGGATGTTTGCTGTACACCGGGCTTTCGTTGTTGACGTGATTGACTGCGAAATCGACGAGCACACGGATGCCGCGCGCATGGCATGCATCGACGAGCGCCTGGAGTTCCTCCATTGTGCCGAAATGCGGTTCAATCGGCGTGATCGGAACGTTATTGGAACTGGCGCAGCTGAACATCGACGCCGTTTTTTCGGTGTATCCGGTCGTGAGCGGCCAGTACGAATGGTAGGCGCTCATCGAAAAACCATCGGCACCGACGACGCTTTGGGTGTTCATGCTTACCGATGATATCCACAGCGCATTCACGCCCAGATCGTCGAAATAGCCGGCCTCGACTTTTTGACGCAGACCTTCAAAATCGCCGCCCATCCAGTCGTACTGCACATCCAGCTTGTTGTCGTTGGCCGTATTGCCATTGTTGAAGCGGTCGGTAAATGCGAAATACATCACGGCGCTTCGCCAGTCGAACGGCGTGGCTTCGTTCCAGACGGGCACATAGAGCGGCTCAATTTCCACGCCGTTGGCCGATGTTGCCCAGATTGTATAGGAAATCTTGCGATCCTCGCCCACGGGGTCGGATACCGTCACGCTGTCTGCTGTTGTTTGTGCCTGCACCGTGCTGCCGTGCCGTTCCACGCGGAACTGCACATTCTGCGACACGCTGTGGTCGTCGACCATATGCACGGTAAACGATACATTGCCATCCTTTATAGCGGGCTGCGCATCCAAAACCAGTTTTGGTGCGATTCTTCTGGAGCACGACGAAATATTGATGACGATGTCATCGCCGTTTTCGTCGCCATAGGTTTTCCAGCCTCCGTCACCCCACTCTGAAACATAGAATTTATATTTATATGTGCCGGGATCGAGATAAATAGACCCTTCGAACACGCCGCTGGAGGTTTCTTCGAGCGGGTTTGCGTCGAGTCTCCAGTCATTCATCGTGCCCGCCAGATAGACGTGCAGTCCGGATGCCGATTGGTTGACATATTTGAATGAAGTGTAGCACACTTCGGTCGCTTTGCATCCATCTGTATCCGGTACGAATCCAGGGGCGCAGCTGCAAACGGGACGCCCGCCAACAACGGCACAGATCTGATTACCGTCGAGGCACTGTCCTGTGCATGCGGATTCCGGCAGGCACAGATCCCCGCTGCATGTATAGCCGTCGTCGCAACTGCCGCAATAGCCGTTGACATCGCGCACATAGCCTACATCACACAGGCAGGATTCCTGAGTGCCCTGATAGAAGCAGGAACCATGGCCGCAGTCCCTGTGACACAACGATTTGGCCTGATTGCTGTCGTCACATCCCAGCAGACACAGGCAGGCAAGCACCGGAAACAGCTTATAGGTTCTCATTCAGCGCTCCACAGCAGTTGAAAAGCCGAATTGCACAGGTGAAACAGCCACCTGAAACGTGCCGAATTTTACACGATTCGGCCACAATTATTCAAGGCTTTCACAAAAATAACTTTTTTTATGTTTTTGCCGGCCTATCTCGCATGCTCGCTACGGCCGGCGGGCGAGGCTATGCGCGGGCGCGCATACGCCTCGCCAATGGCTGGCTTGCGCCGAAAACCGCTGAGCGGCGGAATCGTTATGTGTTGTATAAAAAATATCGAAATGCTTTGACAGTGACATTTTAGTGGTGGTAAGATAAAATTAGGAAAGTTCATGACTCACGAGGTTAAGTAATTTCGTGCGAAGAACCACAATAATGGAGGCCGCTATGGCACTTGCATTAGAGAGCGTACAGGCTAAGTCGTCGTCAGCGTTGAATTCAGCGAATTTCAGCGCGGCAAATGCATCTGTTGCGGGCGTGAGCGCCGCACAGAAAACCCAGTCACTGGATATCCAGGCCATTAAAGCATGGTATAAGAAAAAAGATTATACCAAGGACTGCATCAAGAACATTCAGCGAGCAGTCGGCTTTACGTCATCCAAGGATATCGATGGTATCGTGGGTCCCAACACGATCAACAAAGTCGCCAACTGGCAGGCGTCTGTCAGTTTGACTCCCGATGGCAAATTCGGTCCTGCTTCGGCCGCAAAAGCCGGTGTCACGCTTGTGACCAAATCGTCCGCTCCAAAACAGGATTCACCAAAGACTTCCGATCCTGCACCCAGCCAGCAGAAAGATGATGCCCCCAGCAATGACGGTGGTTCCAGCAACGGCGGTGGTTCGTCCAATACATACACCCCACCGGAACTCGATACGACTTCTACAGATGTCGGTGCAATCAAGGTCTGGTATGCCGTTCAGGGCTATACCAAAGACACCATCAAGGATATCCAGCGTGCCGTCGGTTTCACGGCTGCAAAGGATATCGACGGCAGCGTCGGTCCGAATACGGCTAAGAAGGTGATGGAATGGCAGGCGGCCAATAATCTTACCGCAAATGGTCGATTCGATGATGCCTGCGCTCAGAAAGCCGGTATCACGCTTACTAAGCACGGAACCGAGGAATATGGCGGCTCACACGAATATAATGATACGGGAAAAACAGCGCTGCTCGGCTTTACGCCCATTTCAAAGTGGGTCGTAGATGAGAAGGGTAATCTGAGCGCCAGAAATAAAGAAGACCGTGCAAAAATTGATAATCAGGTGACAAGTGTTACTTTCCCCGTTCACGATGAGAATGGCAAAGACAGCACCAAATCACTGACCATCCATCAAAAACTTGCAGCCAACGTTAGGGCTATTTTCACTGATATCTATACCAAAATGCCGAGTTTTAAAGTCGTTAACGTCGGCGGTTACTGCTATCGCAAGATTAATGGTAAAAACAAAGGCAGCAAGTCGCTTTCCAATCACTCCTATGCTGCGGCAATTGATATCAATTATGGTTCCGATTCCGGTTATGATCTTGTAACAGACGATAAGAATGTCGTTAATTCAAAACTGAATCCGTTCTATACCAATGGCAAACCGTTGACTGATACAAGCAAAGATACTGACTTCAGAATGCGTACCAAGAGCCATCCCGTCGTCAAGGCTTGCGCAGACCACGGCTTCGGCTGGGGTGGCGATTACGGCGATTACATGCACTTCTCATATTTCGGCGGTCATTAATCACTGCTTAGCCGCTTAGCTTTCATCCCCGTTCCCCAAAGGAACGGGGATTTTTTTTTAGGAGCAATCCCATGCGCAAAGTGATTGGTATTGGTGAAACCGTATTCGATATCATTTTCAAAAATGACCAGCCAGTGAATGCAACGCCTGGTGGATCGACCTATAACAGCATGATCTCTGTGGGGCGTTCCGGGATTCCTGCGGTATTTATCAGTGAGACAGGTGACGACCGTGTCGGTCGGCAGATTCGGCGGTTTCTTGAACAAAATGGCGTTTCGTCCAAATGCGTCTGCATTCACAAAGGTCAGAAGTCCGCGCTGTCACTGGCATTTTTGAACGAACAAAACGATGCGGAATACGCGTTTTACAAAGACCATGCAAACGATCGGCTCGACTTTGATTATCCTGATATCCAAAAGGACGATGTCGTGCTGTTTGGGTCTTTTTATGCGATCAATCCCGTCGTGCGACGGCAGGTTAAGGACTTTTTGGAATATGCCAAATCCCACGGTGCCATTCTGTATTACGACATCAATTTCAGGGCTTCGCACAAATGTGATGCGCAAATATTGATGCCAAATATCTGCGAAAACCTGCAATTGGCCGATGTGGTGCGCGCATCTCACGAAGACTGCCATATACTGTTTGAATCTGTCGATGCCGAATCTCTTTATCGCACGCGAATCTCGCCCTATACCAGCCATTTTATCTGTACCAGAGGAGCGGATCCTGCCGAATTGTATACGAATCATGGAATGCGCAGGCAATATCCGGTAAAGCCGGTTCAAACAGTGAGTACCATTGGGGCCGGTGATAGTTTTAATGCCGGATTTGCCTGTGGATTGATTCGATATGGCATCACCCGGCAGCAGATTGCGGAAGGCTTGCCGCTTTCGCAGTGGGACGGTTTATTTGCATGCGCACAAGCGTTTTCGGCCAATGTATGCCAAAGTGTGTTCAACTATATCGATCCAGGATTTGGCAAAGATGTGTTGGAGTTCCCTTTACATTAAGCTGCCGACAGAATAAAATGCGTCTTGTAAACCGGACATGATTCAATGTCCCCATTACTGAGGAGCGCAAATCATCATGAAATTGTTACAGAAATTAGAGTTTGATCACATCAGCCCGCATAAGGCCATTGAGTTTTCGGACAAGATCATTGCCATTCTGGATGTATTTGACATCCATGCGGGTGCAGCTACCAATTTCAAAGCGGCGAGCAATAATTATAAGACCGTCATGGGAATGGTCTCGGTTGCGGGTACAAGTGAAGAAATTGCCGAAGCCGACAACCTCGCCGATGATGAGTGGCGCGCACTGGATTTGCAAATTTCCGCAAGTTTGACACAGAATCACAATGCCAAGCAGCGCGATGCAGCAGAGCGGGTTTTTTCAGTCTTTTCAAAGATCGAAGATCCAACGGATCTGCCGTACAAAGAAGAATATGCGCAGCTGGCATTTTTGCTGGAGTCACTCGACAAGCTTCCCAAGGCTGTACTTGAAGATGCCCACGTTATCGAAATCATCAAGGGGCTCAAACAGCGCGTCAAAGAGTTCAATGCGTTGTATAGTGACAAGATTAAAACGAGCAACGAAGCTGAGATTACATTATTGCGCCAGACGCGCATCAATCTGGACAATGCCTGGAAAAAGCTGGCAATCCATATGGATGCGGAATACACAGTGCATTCCGAGGACGGATCATTAAAAGAGTGCATGATCAAGCTGTACAGCTTGTTCTAGGATATGTGCTGGCGGCGATTCAGCCCGGGGCGCAGCCCCGGATCCTGCCAAAGACAGAGCGCTTTGGGATTCGCAATTTGTTCAGGTTTTGCCAATACCTGATATCATACGCGTTGCGCAGGCGTATGGCGCGCAGCGCCATAGCCGAAGCGCGCATGGCGTATCTCACAATCGGGACGGGTCACAGACCACGTCCCGATTGTGAGATAGCATGCGCATACAAAATATATCATCCTGGTTTATGTGGGATGTATCGGGGTGAGGCGACAGGAAATGTCGATATTTTCCAGGGCCATTTGAAACAGTTCGGGCAAAGATAGTATAATTTTGCGTGTCTTTTTGGATGTAAGATGACAGATGGCGGCAATTTGCGGGACTGTATGGTGATTGATGAGTAATTGTATAATTTTGTGCTGCAGTGTGTTGTTTAGTTTGTTCAGAAACCACTGGGCCTGATCTTTTGCCATGATACAGTGCAGGATTGTATCGAGGCTATTATATTGTATGAGTTGATTTTTGTCGGAATAGCAGACGAGCTTGCTGTAATCAATACAAGTGACATGTTGTATATGGCGCGATTTCGCGTGTTTTGTTCTGACGCGGTATCTGCCTGTCATGATTAAGGCGCCGTTCATTGTATTTAAAAAAGCATATCTTCTTACATAAGAAAGCCACGAAGATGAGGACAGATCCGCTTTATCCAGGGCGATAATGATGCCTTCGAGGGCATAACCGATGAGATCGCATACCATCACAGATGGGAATATATGATGTACTTTGCGGGCATAGACGGTTGCGAGTCTGTCGAACGTTGTATAGTTATCGAGAAAGATACGATTTCTTGTGTGATAAGCATTTGCAGACATGATGAATTCCTTTGAATGTTCTGGTTTGATTGGCTCTCTGTAAATAGAAATGTGTTCGATAATGATATTTATAATGTGTAAAGACAGATCTCCCCTGCGTACCGGTGAATTCTATGTATTGCACTGAATGGATGATAATGTAATGCGTAATGTGCTTGGTGTTGATATCGTACGGTACTAACAATAAAGCACGTTCTGACCCATTCTATACATATCACTGGTATACAGAGGAGGTTATAGAAGGTATTTCAGCGGGGCCTCCTGCATTAGCCCAAAAGTATATATATAAAGCGTTTGCATCCCGGGAACAGAGACGAAGTGTGGAGTTGTAACAGGAAAATATGAATAGATAGAAGCGCCGTCCATAGCGATCTCCTCTTCAGAATTGCGTTGCCTTTTGCATCCTTGATATATGGATACCAATGTTACCCAATTCAGTAGCGAATAAAATTCTGCATGTCAAGTAAAAAAAGACAAAAATGCATTTTTATTGGTCTGAACCGAGCATGTTGAGGGTTTCGGCGAGCAAAAGGTTGTAGAGCTCGAGAAGATGCGGGGAAGATTGAAGGACTTGCTGATGTCGGGAGATGGTCTGTATGTCGCGGCGTTTGGCGGGACCGGTGAGTGCATCTGTGAATCCGGCGCTTTGCACGGCGTGATTGGTTTGCTGGAGCAGTCTTCGGGCTGCAGAAATCGATATGTCCTGGGGGATGCCGCAGTTTTGGAAGAGTTCTG
>CAMKRB010000014.1 GCA_946415045.1 uncultured Myxococcales bacterium | reverse complement strand
TGGGGTGGACATCCGGGGCCGTCGCATTCGTATTTTGTCTCTTGCTTTTTGTTGCACCCTTTCAGCGTGCGAATTGTTGGTAATACCATATTTACCCGGGGTTTCACTTCGTTCCACCCCGGGCTGTGACATTTCGCCCATTTAGGGCGATAATCGTGAGCATTTAACCGGAGGTTGCAGATTCAGAACTGTCAAGCATTTTTAGAATGCGACTGCCCTGGGGTGGACATCCCTGCTGGAATTGCAGACGTCCCGCCTGCATTTGGGGGCATAACGTCGCATTTGGCCCCCACCCGCCGCCTATCGGCAACCCCCTCCCATTAGGGAGGATTTTGGGGTCGCTTACGCTCACCCATTTGCACGCTGAAGGCGTACCAGAGTACAGCCCGGGATGAGCCCGAAGGTTGTAATTAGAAAGGCAGCGCCAAGCGCGCGTCTGTTGGGCGCGAATTATCGGATTTTTTGGGTGCGGGTGCAGCAACGACTGGAGATGGTGCGGATGCGGATTTGGGCTTGACGACCGTTTTCTTGGCAGGCTGCGAATTGCTGGCGGGTGCATTGGTCTGAGCCCTGGTCGACGCCATCAGCCACGCAGATTTGACGTGTTCATCGGCGAGGTCGATCGCATTGACCCGGCTGAGATGAGCAATTTTTGTGCTCAGTTCATCTTCGCGGGTCTGGGCCTCCGTTTGTGCTGCGGCGAGTGCAGCTGCGGCTTCGGCGGATTTGGCTGCAGCTTCGGCGGCGCGAACAGCTTCGCGCGCTTTCGCGGTGCGTTCCGCAATTTCATTCGCAGACGGCTGGTTTACCGGCTGTACGGTTGCAGCCTGTACATTGGAAACCGCGACAGGCTGTGAAGACTGGGAATAGATAATGCCGCAAACCAACGCAATACACGCAGCGACAATCGCGCCGATGATAATCATCCGGGTCCGCTTTTTTGCCGCAAGATCTTCGGGCGATATGCCTCGCAGAGACTGCGAGTAATAAGGCGGCAAATGATCCGCAGATACGTACGAACGCATTGGGCTGACGGCATACGCCTCAACATTTGATGTCGTCTGATGATCTTTCATAGCTAAGCCCCATATACCCATAAATCACAAATCACGGGGCAAGCGCTCAGATTATGTATTGCTCGCCCCAAACCACAAAACCACTCACTAAGTTTTGTCGCCCAGAATGCGAGCAACGTTATGCTATCAACTCTCAAACGCAGATGCAAGAAATTTGTGAAAGGGAAAGCTATGTTTAACCTGTGTGGATTGAGCGTTACCCAGATCCTTGTAAGATACTGGCAAAGAGCTCCGAGCATCGAGCGTCGAGTTGGCCAATGAACACTCGTGTCTCAAGGAGAAAAGAATTGCCCCATCCCCCCGGCGTTGCCGGGGGCTATTGATATGCAAGCCCTAACGGGCTTGTGTACAGCTGAACGGTTACCATATTCCTTTAAATCACCATTGATTTCGTAGACTTGAAGTTCATTTGAGGGAGAAAAGAATTGCCCCATCCCCACGGCGTTGCCGGGGGCTATTGATATGCAAGCCCTAACGGGCTTGTGTACAGCTGAACGGTTACCATATTCCTTTAAATCACCATTGATTTCGTAGACTTGAAGTTCATTTAAGGGAGAAAAGAATTGCCCCATCCCCACGGTGTTGCCGGGGGCTATTGATATGCAAGCCCTAACTGGCTTGTGTACAGCTGAACGGCTACCATATTCCTTTAAATCACCATTGATTTCGTAGACTTAAAGTTCATTTGAGGGTAAAATGGCAGAAGGTGTATCCATGCATCTGAACAAACCACAACATTCCAACAGGCGCACGGATAAACAGATTATTGGGCAGGGTCAGTCCTGCCACACAGCCTCTGGCAAGGAGAAAGCATGAAGGACGAGTTGACATTTTATGCAGTGGACACAAAGGTTCTTGAGGAAAAGATAATGACTCAGGATCTTTTGATGGGTACGGAGCTGGCAGGAGAACTGGAGCGTCTTGGCACACATCTTGGCACCATCTATTTCGACAATCTGTATCTTGGGGATGTGTTCAAAAAGCTGGAAGAGCTGACGGGAGCACCGTTTAAGTTTTTGCTTGGCATGGGCGCACGCCGTTTGGAACCCTGTGGTCCGGTCTGTTACTGTGGTCGCCAGATTCCAGCAGAACTTGGCGAATATGTCTTTCAGATCGACTATATCCAGAAGCTTGAAAAGAAAGCTGAAACGACCGAAAAAGAGCGAGAAATACTGGATAAATGGGAAGCCTTTGTCGAGAAGATCCACCTGGAAAAAGAACCCGGCTGTCTGGAAGCGCTCAAAAAGTTTATTGGCAAGTATCGCGATCGGACACCCGAACTGATTTCTGTCTACACTCGCTGCTAGCCGTTACTTAAGGGCCGCAGGCCCTCTGTGAATCGGGGGGTAGCGGCGTATGCGCGCAGCCATTCGTGCGGCGATCGCCGCACGAATGGCGAGCACATAGACGCGCAGGGGGTACGCCCCCTGGCCAGACAAACAACGAAATCGTGGAGAACAACAATCGTGTCGGAAGATTATCGTTTTCATTTGGACAGAGCGCATGAATTTTACGATGAAGGGAATTATGAAGCAGCCCGGGCTGCCGCCCAGTATGCGCTCGAATCCGATCCACCGGCAGACATTTCCGAGGCCCAGACTTTGATAGCGCTGGCACTCAGGAAACTGGAATACAATGACAAAGCATTCAAGATGCTTTCGGAAATCGTTGTGAAGACACCCAACCCCGATGCATGTGCAGAATATGCGCTGATGAGTGCCGAACGCGGGATTTGTGATGAAGTATGCAGAGAAAATGCAGAAATGGCCATAGAACAGTCGCCCGACAACGCATCGGCTTATGTGGCGCTGTTTTGGTATCATCAATCGCACGAGAATTATGTCGAAGCATTGCGGCATTTGAAACGCGGCATGCACCGTGGCGCAGAGTTTTCGGCGCATCGTGCATTTGAGCTGGTCAGATCGTGGTGTCAGGATGCATGCAACCGCGAGGATCCTGCAAGTGCCCTTGAGATTTCGGGTGAGATCGCAGACTATTTTAACAATCTGGACTTTTCGGTGCTGCATGCCCGAATTGCCGAAATTGCCAACGAGCCTAGAATCGCCGTGCAGTATTACAAAAAAGCCCTGGGCTGGCTGCGTCCGGGCCCCATGCGCACGGATATTCTGGAAGCCATCGCGAGGCTGGCGATTTAGCCACAAAATCTGAGAAACCCGACTGTCTGTTTTTTTTGCTGGAGCATGATATGGCAAATTCTAAAGAGCGTAAATCAGGGGTTCGCCAGGAGGCGGCACATCAGACGATACTCGAGAACGATATTGCATTGCTGAACCAACTGCTTGGCGAGGATGCATTATCGTCCGATGAATCCGCGAGTGCGCCGCGTGAGGCCGGGAATAAAACAGACGTAGAGAATGATTTTGCGGCCGAACTCGAAGCCGCTTTTGACATGCAGCCCAGGCGCAAGACCGAGGTGGAAGTTTTCATTTATGATGAATCAGAATGGCCATCGATAGACGAAAACGCCGAGGTTTCCAAAACATCGCAGATTAAGATTCCCGGGCAGTCAGAATCATCAAACGCATCCAGTACAGCAGGGAAGAAAGCCGCGAAAACGCAACAGAATGCCACGCTTCCCTTAAAGCAGCCGCCTGCTGCAGCAGAAAAAAGTGCATTTTCGCCAAAGCCATCCAAAGAAATCCAGCTGCAGCCGAATGCCGCACAACCGGCAAAACCGGCGTTTCCACCAAAACCATCGAGCGAGATTTCATTGCAGGCCAACGGAGGACAAGCCGGAAAACCCGCATTTCCGCCAAAACCGTCCAAAGAAATTCCGTTGCAGCCAAACGCTGCGAAACCGGCGTTTCCGCCAAAACCGTCCAAAGAAATTCCGCTGCAGCCAAACGCTGCGAAACCGGCGTTTCCGCCAAAGCCATCCAAAGAAATCCAGCTGCAGCCAAATGGTGCACAACCGGCGAAACCGGCGTTTCCGCCAAAGCCATCCAAAGAGATTCAGCTGTTTGGCGATAAATCATCCAAAGAAATCCAGCTGTTTGGCGATAAATCATCCAAAGAAATCCAGCTGTTTGGCGATAAGCCGCAGCAAAGCAAACCAGGGGCATCCAACAGTGGTGCGCAGAAAGCCGGTAATCCGCCATCCGATCAGCGTCCGCCTGCACCCCCAAAAGCTTCATCCGAAATGAATCCGCGGCAGCCGGGAAGACAGAATTCCGAAGCAAATCCCTCTCCGGCCGATTCGGGAAAGCCACCGCGCACCACAACGGGATCCGTCAAGCCGCCCAGAACACCAACGGGAACCGAGCAACAGCCGCAGATGCGCGACGATGCAAAGCCGCCCAGAACACCAACGGGAACCGAGCAGCAGCCGCAGATGCGCGGCGATGCAAAGCACCCCGAACTCGATATCGAGCTGCCGCCAGAATGGCTGAGCGGCAAAGCCGGTAAAGATGCCGAAGAGACGCTATTTTCGTCACCTCAGTTGTTGCCGGAGCACGCCGAAACCGCGCAGCAGCCTGTTAATCCCGTGAACAACAACGTCGATCTCGAGAAAAATGAGAATCTGCCAGATGCACTGGAAGATATCATTTCGGGATATGACGATGAAATCCGTCATGCCAAAACGCGGGACGGCGCAAGGGAATGCACGATTCAGCTGGCGATCGCACGTATTCTCGAGCATACCGGCCATGAAAAACTGGCATACGTTCGCTATCTGAAAGCACTCGAAGCGAATCACTTCAGCCGGACGGCAATTCACGAGCTGCGGCGGATTGCGCGCGCCTACAACAAGACAAAAGACGTCGTCACGCTTTTGCAGTCGGATATCGACACGGGCATCAGCGCCGAAGAACAGGCAGTGCTGCTGGAAGAATGCGGACTCATTCTTTTCTTCAGCACAAACCGGCAGCCCGAGAATGCGATTCGCATGCTGTATCGTGCTGTAGCACTCGCCCCCAAAAGCCCGTCGCCGGTCTATACGCTGTTTTATATGCTGCTGTTCGAGAAGCGGTACGACGAGTGCTGCGAAATGCTCGACAAGCTGCTGCTGCTTACCGACAATCCGACGATTCAGGCGCACTGCCATATCATTCGTGCCGACATCATGAACAGCCAGGCTTCGGGAACGACGGTTGGCCTGGATCATTATCTTCAGGCGCTTGAGCTGCAGCCGGGCGCACTGTATCCATTCGCACACGCCATTCCTCTGCTCATCCGTCAGGAATTGTGGCAGACCGTCTATACGCAGTGTCTGAACTATGCCGCACAGTCCAAAGACAAGGCTGTAAACCATGCAGCCTATATACTGGCCGGCAGCATTTCCAGTGATTTGCTTTCGGACATGGGCGCATCCAACCAGGCATACGAACAGGCGATAAAAGCCAATCCATCCGACTCGCTCGCACTGGAGCTGATGATCGAGAACTACAGCTCGGATTCTGCACAATGGGAAGCGCTCGAAGATGCGTTATGCAAGTTGAACAACTCGACGACCGTTCCCAAGGAGCGCATGGAAATCGCGCTGATGCGCGCACTGAATCTGTCGCTGAAAGGCAACGATACTGCGGCAGCCATCGACGTGCTGAAAGCCGCTTTTGACGAAGGCGTCAAAGAGCGCCTGCTGTATGAATACTATCGGATGCTGCTGCAGAAGGAAGGGCGCATCCATGAAATCATGCAGGTTTCGAAAGTATTGGCAGAGCAGGCGCCACCCGAAGATGCGGCGGCCAAATTCGCCGATATGGGATGCTACTGCTATGACGTATTGCAAAAATACGACGAGGCCGAAAAGAATTTCAGATGTGCGCTTTCGTTCGATCCTGCACAGCGCATCGCATTTGACTATCTGGAGCAGATTCTGAGGGCTCGCAATGATTTTGAAGGTCTTGCGCAAATCTATCGCACACGCCTCAGCGTCGTACAGGACGCCAAAATCCGCGCATCCCTGCTGTGTACCCTGGCAACGCTGTGCGAATACAGTCTGGGTCAGCCCGAGAACGCCATCATTTACTACAAGCAGTATCGCGAGATTTATCCGGACGATATCCATGCGATCCACAACATCGCCAGACTCTCGACCAGAACCAAAGACTGGAAAACCGTTATCGAGATGCTGCTGCTCGAAAAGGATGCCACCAGTTCACCGGCAGAACGATGCAATCTCTTGCTTCGCATCGCCAATCTGTGCCGCTATAAATTGAACAAAACCAACTATGCCATCAACTTTTTGCTGCAGGCCAAAGAAGAGAATCCAAATTCTCCGGCGGTATTCAAAGACCTGCAGGACATCCTTCATGCCGAGAAGCGCTGGAAAGAGCTGATTGCCGTATACAGCGAGCAGCTGAGCATCCAGAAGAAAGCCACGGATCGCATTCTGATTCTGGCCAATATGGGTCATATCTATGAGAACATGATATGCGACAACAATTCGGCAGTGGCATGTTATGAGCGCATTCTCAATCTGGATCCCGACAACATGGCTGCGCGGACCCAGCTTTTGAACATCTATCGCCGCACCAAAAACCTGGCAGCGTTCTATGAACTGTCGCTCGAACACGCCAAGTATATCCAGCTGCCCCAAAGCCGTGCGCGTCATCTGTACAAAGTCGCACTCAAGACGCTGACGCTTTTCCAGGATACCGAACAAGCCATTGTGATTCTGGAATCGGCGCTTGCCAATCAGCCCTCCTATACGCCGGCGGTATTTCTGCTCTCGATGCTCTATGCGACCACAGGCAGAGCCGATACCCTTGTCGAGGTTCTGCGCAACTATACAAACGCGACCAAAACCCAGTCTACCAAGAGTGCGACGTCATTTATCATTTCCTATCTTCTGTTCTGGTCATTCCGCCGCAGGGACGAAGCGATTCATCCGCTCGAGCTTTCGCTGGCACTCACGCCCGACAACATCAGTGCGCGAACGATGCTCATCTTTGCGCAATTCCAGCGCGGGCAGTTTGGCGAAATTGCCTCGCTGCTGTCGGAAGGCGCGCAATTCCTCAATGATCGCAAATACGCCATTCATAATTACAACATGGCGTCATTCCTTGCGCACACGTTTGCCTCGACGACGAGTGGAGCACTCGAAAACGAGTTATCGTCACTGCGCGCAGCACTCGCGCTCGATCCCGACGATCTGATAGCCAACGAACGTCTGGAATCGATGGAACCCTCTCGCGTCAATCTTGTACCGTTCCTCGAAAAGCGTCTCAAGACCGCGTCCCAGGATGATCGCACCGAGATCCAGCTGGCGATAGTCGAGTCGATATTCCCCGAGCAGCCGCAAAAAGCGTTCTCAATGGTCTGCGATATCGTGAACGAAAACACATCGCACCTGCCAGCCATTCGCGTGGCCTCGAATCTCGCACAAAAACTGAATAATCCGACGCTGTTGTGCAAATTCTTCGCGATGCAGGCACAGAATCTGGAGAACATCGCCATGCAGGTCATCGCATGGACCGACGCTGCGCAGATAGCCCGCGACAAGCTCAACCAGCCGGATCTGGCCATTGAATACTTCAAGCAGGCATTTATGCTGGCCCCGCACCGGATGGATCTGACGGATCAGCTGGTATCGCTGCTGCTTCAAAAGCACGATCGTTCAGCCGTCGACAACATGATGACGATTCACATGCGCTCGATCTCGAAAGAGAATCAGGTGATGCGCTACCAGCAGATGGCCGAATACTACCTGAAGGATTTCAACGAGCCCGCGCAGGCGGCGACCAAACTCAGGCAGGCGCTTGAGATCGACCCGTCAAATCAGGAACTGCAATGGCAGCTGGCGAATCTGGAGATTTCGCGGCAACACTGGAATGAAGCCGCCGAAGTGCTCAATCACATGCTTGAATCGATTCCCGAAGAAACGAAACTCAAGTCGCAGGCGCGATCGCTTCTGGTCGATTTGTGCATCGAACAGTTCCACGACACGCATCGCGCCATGCCGCTGCTGCAATTCATACTCAGCCAGAATCCCGAGGATATTACCGCGATACAGCGTCTCGCCGATGTCTATTTTGCCGAATCGCGGCTGTCGGAATCGCTGGATCTTTTGCTCAAGCTCAAGACTCGCGTCGAGCCGCCCAACAATCTGCCCATATTGCTGCAAATCGCCGACATCTACCGGACGCTCAACGACCAGGACAAACTGACGGCCGCGATTCGCGATGCTGCCCGCGTCGCGCAGCTCGATCCCGAATCGCTGAACAATATGCAGAACTGGTTCAAACGGTTTAATGATCCGTCGACGATGCTCGCATTCATCGAAAAACTCGTCGAAACCGACGACAGCCTGCCCATCGAAACGCGGGTCTCTATCTTTGAGTTCGCCGCATCGTGCTATGACGGACCGCTGCACATGCGCTTCGAAGCCGACAAATACGCCATCCAGGCCGCGACACTTGCCCCGAATTCATTCCGCGCACAAGTGCTTGCTGCCAACGTATTCGATCACAAAGAAGCGCTCATGCACGCGCAAATGGCCGTCCAGCTCTCACCGCTCAGTCCCGAGCCCTATCGAGCGATGCTCAATATTGCCAACAATATTGCCGATATCGACCTGCAGGCCCGAATGGAGCAGCAGCTCGTTGCACTTGCGACCAAAATCGAAGTCACGCCCGATCTTCAGGATCGCTACAAGCAGCGATATCCGGGCCCGGAAATCATGCTCGACGAAGCGACGCTGATGTCGCTGGCGCCATCCGACTTCAATCCGCACATCCAGTATCTGCTCAAGCTGGCCGGCCCGCGAGCACAGATTTTTGCGCTGCCCGCTGTAGATTCCGAGCCGCTTTCAAGCAACCCGCAGATTGCATCACTGGTCAATACCATCGCGGCTTCGTTCGGCCTTGCCAATCCCGACGTGCGTCTGTCCAATCTGAACTCGTTTGTCTATACGATTGCGCCGGAATCCGCATCCACGCTCATCTTCAGCGTTCCGACGCTCAAAGCGGCATCCGAAGCCGAAAGACGCTTCATCATCGCATCGGCGCTCACGCACGTCAAACTCGGCACACTGCCGCTCGTGCTGCTGCCCCACGAAAATATCGCCATGCTGCTCACGGGTTTGCTCGGTCTGGTCGACAGCAAACTCGCCAACGCCGACGTGCTCAAACGCATCCAGTCGTTCCTGCCGCGCGCGACCAAAAAAGCAGTCATCGAATGCATCACGCTCAACGGCATCGAGTCGTTTACCTGTGATCCGATTCGCCTGCAGCGCGCCGCCCACATTCTCGACATCTGCATCGGCCACCTGTTCAGCGCCGACCTCAGCGCTTCGATTGCCGGCATGTTCCGCAGCCGCAAACCCAACGTTGCTGTCCCCGCCACGCCGCAGCAGTGCATGCTCAATTACCCGAATCTGCCGCTCATTACGTCGCTCTTCGCATTCAACGCCAGCGAGTTGTTCGAAGATTTCAGGCAGCGCATCGGGGTATTTTTGCGCGAATAGGCATCATGCGGCGTATGGGCGCAGACCATAGCCGCATGTTTTGGGCGCAGTGCCGCCAGGCACAAGCACAAAAAAGCGCCGCGTATCGCAGATAGCGGCGCAGCATCCATATCATGATTTGTACGGGCCGGGCTATGGCTTGCGCCATACGCCCCGGCATGCGGCTATTCTCACTGCGTTCGAATACGCCGCATCATCATGTGATGCATCACAGCAAAAACCGCATACTCCAGGGACCGACCTGGCTGTAGCGCAAATCCTCGTCTTCGGCTTTGAACGACAATGCGGGCACGACGAATTCGATTTCGGGACCGCTCGTGATGTCGAAATGGCTTTCGGCGGGATAGAGTTCGCCGTCGAGCGTGTAGGTTTCGGGCGCGTCGAGGTCGAGCACCATGTGGCGAGCCAGTTTGCGCGTAAGCGTCGGCAGCGGGCCCTTGTGACCGGCCAGAATCGGCAAAAAGCTCGCAGCAACCTTGAGCGGCGGTTCGTCGGAATAGACCACTTCGAAGACGCCCTCGTCGGCACCACAGCGGGGGAACAGCACGAAATGCAACGGCAGGCGCTCGACAAACGACGCAAACATCGTGTGTACATTGGCTTTCGTCTGAATTTGCTCGCCATCCAGCGTGAGGTGACACGGCAGTCTTTGCATGATATAGCGGCCGAGATCGCCGTTGGACGCCGTGCTCGCCACCAGTTTTGCGAGCAGTTTGGCCGCACCAACCGGATTGGTCTGACCGGATTCGTAGTATTTTTCCATAAAACGCGCAGCGACGCCGATGCCAAACATGAACGATATGTGGCCGTTCACTTTGAGCATGTTGCGGCGAATGCAGCGCATCGGCATGTTGTGGCGATAGCGCAGTGTGGCAAGCATCAGGTTGGCAAGGCCGGAACCCTCGATGCCAAATGAGCGCGGCACCATGTTTTGTGTGCCGGTGGGCAGCAGCAAAATCGGCGGCAGACGCTGCTCACCATAAACCTCGATGAGGATTTCCATCGTGCGGTGCGCCGTGCCATCGCCACCGCTGATTGCAATGATATCAATGCCGATTTTCCTGAACGTCTCGGCCGCATGATAGGCGTCTTTGATCGAGCCGGTCGACGAGACTTCCCCGTTGCTGCCTATCACAAAGGCCAGCTGATCCTTGAGTTCGGGATGCAGCTTATTCAGACGGGCATTTCGATTACTGATTACACCGATTCCAGGCATAGTCTTCGTTCCTTGGATGAGTCATACAACAGCGGACAAAACCGCAGGTTATATTATGCCATAACCATGTCACGAAAATGTCATGAAATTTTATTTTCCGTAATGTTTCTCGATGAGATCGTAGGCGGCGGTGAGCTTTTGCGTTTTTTGTGTGGCTGCGCGTTCGGCTTCGGGGCTCTCGGAATGCCGGTCGGGATGATACTCGCGCATCAGCTGGCGATACCGCTTTTTCACGTCTTCAAATGGCGCACCATAGGGCAGCCCCAGCTCGTCAAATGCATCAAATATGGGCATTTGTTCGGGATCGGGCAAAAACTGGTTCCAGTTGAAATCCGGACCGATCTCGCGCAGGCGCATCATGAGTTTGATGAGCTGGCGTTCGGTGAGCTTTTGCGCGGCATTGGGAAGGTCACCAATTCGGGTGCCATTGATGCGGAGGTTCTGTATTTTTTCAGACTGGGCATGCGCAAATTCGCTCACATGATCGCGCATATTTTTGAGTCTGGGATTGCTGTCGAT
Source organism: uncultured Myxococcales bacterium (assembly GCA_946415045.1). GTDB lineage: Bacteria > Myxococcota_A > Bradymonadia > UBA4248 > UBA4248 > UBA4248. The sequence goes on along the minus strand of CAMKRB010000014.1, from coordinate 13,527 downwards.
GCGTTGATTGAGTTTTTCGGAAAAGGCCTGTGTTTTCTGAACGCCTTTATTGATGCCATTCTGAACGGCAGCGGCTCCGGACCTGAGCCATTCAAATATGGCGTTTTTATCCAGCTGTTTAGCCATCAGTTATCTCCGGTTCTGTGTGATGAGACGATGTTCTAGGTGTTATTGATGTAGGGGTCGACGTTGTCGGCTCGGATACGCAATGCCCTGGCATCCTGCGTTCGCTTGACGAAATCGAGGAGATCCGCCTGTTTTCTGAGCGTATCGGCGACCAGATGCCAGGCACCGATGGACTCGAACAAAGAGGTTGCGCTCGAATACAGTTTTTCGGTTTTCTCGATCGAAACGTTGCCTTCCCTGCGTTTGAGCGCCTCGGTATTGAGTGTGGCAGACAGCACATAACCGAGCGACATCAGGAATGGGTTTTCGGTTTTGGCCATCGCTTTGAAGAAAGCGCGCAACGCACCAGATGTCTTTTTGAGATTTTTTCGATCGAAATTGTATCGTGCCACGAGCAGGTAATAATTCAGCCGCCAGGGCATCACGTGGAATTTTCCCAGCATATCCCTGAACAGTTTGAGATCATCCCGCACCGCCTGACGCTGCAAAGATCCGATTGTCATTTGCAATCTGGCGATGAGCAGGAGGACGCCGTACTCGAGGTGTTCGGTTTTGGAGACGATAATTCTGCATCGTTCCAGGAGCTCGGCAGAGCCGGCTTCGCCGAGCCTGAACAGGCTTGTGGCAAGAGCAATCATCGCGGGAGGCGCATCATACCAGTGTCCGGTTGCAAGCATTCCGCGGTAGGCTTCGGTTGCAGCACTTTCGGCGCGCTGAGGTTCGCCACGGCGCAAATAAATTTGAGCGCACAGCGCCTGGGTTTGCGCGATTGCATACAGATCCCCGGCACGCCGTCGGATATCGAGCGATTTTTCGGCATAGCGCAGCGCATTCACAAGCGATCCCTTGTCGCCCGACTCGAATACCATCTGCGCCAGCAAATAGTAACTGTCACTGATGAGCACATCATCAGCCAGGCGCTCGGACATCTTGACAGCATAGATCAGATAGCGGCGCGATTCGTTGAATGCCCCCAGTGTGCGATGGATATCACCCGACGCGAGCAATGCCCGCACACAGCAGGATTCGTCGCCGTTGATATAACCCACGCGATTGGCCATATCCGCATCCACCAGCGCTGCGCGGTATTGCCCAAGACCAGCGTTCAGCGAAATGCGCTGGAAGATAAACGATGTATAGAGCGCACCATGCTGCGGTCCGATATGACCGAGCATCTTATTGGTGATGTACAGTGCCGTCTGCAAATGGCATTCACGATGGTATCTTTTTACCAGATCGAGGAAATGTGGTGCAGCATGCAGCATCATTCCGGCAGCGCTGTAATGCATCGCAACCGGCAGGGGATCCGCCTTTCTGAGCTCGAGCATCCGCGCATAACATCCAAGAATGGTCCGCGCAAATTCCGGCTGCCTGAGATGCATGATTTTGCGGTGCAGCCGCCATTCGGCATTTTCATAATACGCATCGGTTTTTTCGCGGGAAGAAATACGAATGAGTTCCCCAGCCGACACCAGCGATTTGACGACCTGTTTGCACCATTCGTCGCGTTTGGATCGGGATCCCGGAATGTCGCCATGCATCGGAATCAGCGACATCAGCTGGATCACATCCTGAAGCCAGAAACCCTGTCCCAGCAATCCGGCAATGCCGAGGAAACTCCGTGCTTCTTCAGGCATTTTGTCGATTTGATAGGCATCGAGTTCATCCAGTGTATCGGGATAAGCACGAATCTGCTCCACGATTGCATCCAGACTGCTGTCGCGCTGATAGGATTTAATCGGATTCTGCCGCTTGAATATCTCGATCACGCGGCACATCTGCGTGAGCGTTTGCCCCGATTTATCGGTGAGCTCGTCGATCACCTGCTGCGGCAGCTCGTAGTAGCTCAGCATCTTTTTGATGATTCTCGACATCCGCATCCGCGACAACGGGGCCAGTGCCTGGACCTCGACGTTATCGATATCCAGATCGAGCGGCTCGGAACCAGTGAGCAATACCAAAATATTATGTGAGTGGATCTGGCAGATTTTCTGGATGATGTCGCGCCACGGCGACCATGTAAGCGCCTCGTTTTCGGACAGCACCACAACCACTGGACACTTGCTGGCATCGTGTTCGATACAATACGTGAGCAGCTCGATGACATCGCAGTCGTTATCGATCTTGCGCATCATCGCCTTTTGCCCTTTGGGCACTGAAATCAGCGATTCCAGTCCGAATCTGGCCAGCAGGATATTCTGTCCCCAATGCCGGTCTTCGGTTTTGAGCAATGATTCCGCGATGCTGAGCAATTGCTGGGTCTTGCTGGATGCATCATCCGATTTGAAGATGCCAATCCGGCTCGAAAACAGTGAAGTCAATAAATCGCTGTGCGGTTCTTCGGGAGGACAGATATCGGCATAGACGACAAACCGCGACAATTCATGGCTGCAGCGATCGAAAAACGCCCGCACAAACCGCTCACGTCCCCGGAAGCAATCGGATCTGAGGTAAAATACATGCGGCTTTTCGGCATTTGAAGTATTGCCAAGGGCTGTAAAAGCCGCATCGAGCTCTGCCTGACATCCCTTGCCATCCCAGTCCATCGCGCCAAAAGTATCAAACGACGTGCGATACAAATACTTTTGCACGAACTCGTGCTGCTTATTTTTTGGTGTGAGTCCGATGTTTCCTGCCGATGCCGAAAGCTGCGACATGCTGCTGAGATCGTTGATCCCGGGCAAAATGGATTCGGCCATATCGACGACTGCGAGCATGCTGTCGTCGGCATTTGGGAAATCAGGCATATGTGCTTCATCGATGCTGGGCAACACACCGGAATTGACGATTCCCAGGATATTCTTGCCCTCGGAACTGTCGCCGACCGCGCGCTGGAATGCCAGATTCTTTTTTACAGCCTGACCGACTTCCGAAGGCGGCCGTTCATTCACCGCCTCGTCGCGGATCGCATCAAAAACATGCGACTGAATATAGATTTCGTTTGTCCCTTCGAATGCTGCCGGTGCTTTTAACGATTTTCCGGCGACCGAAGGCGGCTGCGGTATGCCGACTTTGGGACCGGGAATTGGCGGGGGCATCGGAAGCCCGAAACCTTCGCCTTTTTCTGCGCCGGCGCTGCCGCACAGTTTTTCCAGTTTATCCGATTTGACGTAGATTTCGTTCGTCCCTTCGAATGCATTGGCTGGTGCAGTTTTTTCGGATTTCGCCCCCGGAATGGCAGGCATCTTTTTGTTGACCGGCCCGGGAACACCGGGGGATGCGGGCAATTCCGGCGATGCCTGGTCTGCCGCATTTTTAAGCGACGCATACGACACCACCGTCGAGACATGCGCTACGCTGTTGCGTACACCCAGCGGTTCTTTGTCGATGGAAGCAAACAGCTCTTCGATCTTGAATTCGGCGCCCGAACGTTTGGTCGAGTCGCTCGACATCACGCTGTCTGCTTCGCTAAATGGACTGGACGCACCGGCATCCGATTCATCCCCCAGTGCTATCCAATCGATAACCGACGTCTTTTCCCCTGCTTCGGATAATTCTGATGATTCAGACTTCTCGCCTGCTTCTTTGAACGCGGTGGGAAACGTGAAAAGATCATCGTGCTCAGGAGCACTCAAATCGACGGATGGCTTGACTGATTCACGATCACTTTTCGGTTTCAAAACGCTCGCTCTCTTCGCCAAAGGGGTTAATGACGGGTGGTTGCCAGTAATGCTGTCACATTATCCGGACCACCATTCGTATTCGCGGCTATAATCAACTCGCGGCATGCTTTCGGTAAATCGTTGCCGTATTTCGTCAGGATTTCAAGCATCTGCGGCACTTTCACAGGATCGCTCAAACCGTCCGAGCAAAGCAGATAGATATCACCATCTTCATGCTCATAGAAGTTTGTCTCAACCTCGACCGAATCCGCAAGGCCAACCGCTCGCGTGATCACGTTTTTATACGGGAATGTTGCAAGTTCTTCGGGCTTGAGAATCTTCGAACGGATGTATTCGTTCGCAAGCGAGTGGTCTTCGGTGAGCTGAACAATTTCGCCCTTGCGAAAACGATAGCAGCGCGAATCGCCAACATGCGCAATGATGACACCTTCTTCGACGAAATATGCGCCCACACAGGTCGTGCCCATGCCGCTGTATTTCTGGTTCGAATTCGCAGCCTTGTTGATGACCGAATTTGCTCGCACGATCGACGCAATCAGGCGACGTTCTTCCCGGCTTTCGGGCTTGCGGCGACCTGCCGGCCACATCGGAAGCTCTATCGGCGTATTCTGGTCCTTCGTCTCGGCATAATAATCGTTGATTTCCGTAATGGCCATCCGCGATGCAACTTCACCTGACTGATGTCCACCCATCCCGTCCGCAACAATGACAAACGGTTCACTCTGAGAAACCAGAAAACTATCCTCGTTGTGATCCCGAACCATCCCTGTATCTGTTAAACCTGCGCACTGTAACCGCATGAACGCGCTCCTTACTATGGTTAGTCAATTATCACTGCTATTGTTCTCAACCCCCTTGACTCCTGCGTAAGGGACTGAAGAGTTTTACAATATCCTAAACGTTTATTTTACACAATATCATACATTTGTGCGAGTTTTTATATTATCAGGTACAACATTTCTTTATCTTCATCATCCTGTTGGCGACAACGCCCGCTTTTGATACCATATCATCTGCCAGTTTTTGTCTCTGATTGCGTCACTGTTCATCACAGGGGAAAACCAAATGCCAAAGAAAAAGACCGATACAGCGCCCGAATCGATCGATTCTCAGGAAAAAACATCATCCACGAATCCTCCAAACGCTCCGGATGATCTGAAAGATTCAGTCCATGCGCAGAATAAGGCCGATTCTTCCGAAGACTCAGAACCTCCAAAACCCAAAAAACGTACATCGCGGAAAAAAGCAGCCGAAGCACAGCCAGCCGAGGCAGCTCCCCCAAAAAACGCCGAAAAAGCCGCTTCAGATCCTGAATCTCAAACCAGTCCTGCACCATCCGGACAGCTCGCCAACACCTCTGTATCCAAAGATATCGACGCGCCAAAACCCGCGCCAAAACAACCGGTGCAGCCCTTTGTACCAAAAGATATCGGTGCGCCAGAACCCGCACCCAAACAACCGGTGCAGCCATTTGTGCCAAAAGATATCGGTGCGCCAAAACCCGCACCAAAACAACCGGTGCAGCCATTTGTACCCAAGGATCTTCCGCGCGATCCACAACCCCAGACCCGCCAGCAGCCATCCTACTACGACGCCATCATAAAACAGAGCGCCACCCAAACCACCGAGCCCCCAAAACCCTCGCCCCAGGAGCTGGAAGCCCGGTACGAAGCCCTGCGCCAAAGGTGGATCAAAGATTATACCGAGATGCCCACAGATCAGCAGCAGCGCACGCTGTTCAACATGATGTGCGACCGCGTCTACTGGCGCATCGTCTATTACATGCGGCGATACCCCGAACGCCTCACCAGCAGCGTGCACACCTATTCCGATCGCTGTATTGGTGGCGAGGAAATGATGGCATTTATGGGGCACATCGAAGAAGATGGCTATTCGGTAGCCTGGCTGGAATCCAATCATGTGCCGCCACGTCAGGAAGCCGTCGATCGCCTGACACTGCTCAACGCGCAGCTCCACGATCTGCTCTCGGTTAAAGACACAAAAGCAGCGATTCCCCGCATCATGCATCATTTTGCGCTCTCCGAGACCGAGCTGGAAGTCCTCGCCACTGTCGTCATCGTCATGACCGTCGAATCGCTGCTGCGCCTCATGACAGTCGCATGGGCCGATTTCTCCATTCGCCAGCCCACCGTATCTTTCCTGTGCGACCTGATTGGCGACGATTCCGAAAGTTACCGCGAGGTTTTCAACACATTCTCGGAACACGGCACGCTGCGCCGTCTGCGCCTGATCATCACCGAGCGGCACGCACTGTTCCCCAACTATACCCCACTGATTTATGCACCGCTTGCCGTTGAACAAACGGTGCTCGATTCGTTCTGTGCACGCAGCCAGTTCCGCGAACTGCCGCCAAATATGAAGCTGCACACCGATCGTTTGCCCATGCGCGCACTCATCGTCGAAGACTCGATTCGCGAAGAACTCCAATACGCCCTCAACGTGAACAGCTCGCGCATCTGTCTGATCGGACCGGTGCATTCGGGACGCCGCACGCTGGCTTGCGCGCTGTCAACCGCCCAGATGAACGGCGTGCTGGAAGTCGACGTATGCAGCGAATTCGAGCATTTGCCCCCCATCGAATTCGAACCCCATATCGCGGGCATCATGCGCGAAGCACTGCTCGAAGGCAGCCTGCTGCTGCTGCGGTTTGATGGGATTGACGACAAACCCGATATTCTGCAGGGCATTACCGAATCGACCGCCAAAATTACACGTCTGGTCGAGAATTATCCCGGCGTCATCGTGATGCTCATGACCAAAATCAACCCGACCATCAGCGATACATTTGGCAAGCCCGTCTGTATCCACATCCAGCCCCCCCCCGTCAATCTGGCGGCCAAAGTCTGGAAACGCGCGCTCGATCCCTGGGCAGAACCCGATGAAATCAAGCACATGTCCGAGATTTTCTCGCGCAACTACAGCCTCCCCATCGGCACCATTTTCGGCGTCGTGCGAGACGCTGTCGATGCACTGCAATCGGTCGGAGCCGATCCATCCACACTCAAATCCCACCACATTCTCAACGAAATCCGCAAGAGTTTCCGCCACCAGCTCGGCACGCTCGCCGAAATCTCGGTCAGCGATGTGCCGCTTTCTGGGGTTGTGCTTCCTGGCAGCGCAAAAGCGCAGGTCGACGAAATCCTCGCTTACGCCAACAATTTGCACAACGTCCTCGACACCTGGGGATTCCGCCAGCGTTCCCCATACGGAAACGCACTTTCGGCACTTTTCGCAGGCCCCCCGGGCACCGGAAAAACACTCCTCGCCAACGCACTTGCCAACGAACTCGGAAAAGTACTCTACCGCGTCGATTTGTCGCGCATCGTCGATAAATACATCGGCGAAACCGAAAAAAATCTCGGCAAAATCTTTGACGAAGCCGCCAAAGCTCAGGCCATCATTCTCTTCGACGAGGCCGATTCACTGTTCGCCAAACGAACCGACGTCAAATCGTCCAACGACCGTTACGCCAACCTCGAAATCAACTATTTGCTGCAAAAACTCGAATCCTACAACGGCATCACGATCCTCACGACGAACCTCTCCAAAAGCATCGATGAGGCATTCCGAAGACGACTGCGATTCATCATCGATTTCCCGATGCCAGACGTCCCGGCCCGCGTCGAATTGTGGAAACGCATGATTCCGCCAAACGCCCCGGTTGCCGACGACGTGCGCTGGCAATGGCTCGCCCGCACCTACGAAATGAGCGGCGGTTACATCCGAAACGCCGTGCTCAAAGCCGCCATCACAGCATCCGCCGCTGGCAAACCCATCAGCATGGAACACCTCGCCAAAGCCGCCGGCGACGAAGCGCGATCAATGGGCAAACTCATGCGCGTCGACAACAACTACGACGATTATTATGAGGATGATCGCGGCAGTGGCGGCGGTGGCAGCGGCTATTACGACGAAGACGATCGATAAATTTTACGCCGTTTTTGGTGGCCGTGCTATGGCGCTTTCGCGCCATACGCACCGGCTGCGTCCCTATTTGCCTGCGGCAAATACGGGCCGCAACGACAATTATCCTACACTGCCTCGCTCACTGCCACAACGCACAGAAACCCTACGATCGTCTTGTAAAGCGTGAAGCTATCGTTATGCCTGGTGTTTTTCGCGAACCAGTTTGGTCAGAATCGCGATAATCTGATCGACTTCTTCCTCACTCAGCGTCTTGGATTCGATGATGCTTCGCTTGACAAAAATGCCGGAAGTTGTGCCGCCATCCGTCACAACATACGCCATCATCGTGCGGCCGATTTTATAGGCAATTATGCAGCCAGCAGCCAGAATCAGAGCAAACAGGCAGCCAGCCCATGCGCCTGCGCCACCGTGGGCGAACAATGCGCCAAAGAGCGATCCAATTGCACTGATGATAAAGAAAAGTGCGACGCCCAGCAGAGCAAACGGTTTTACCAAACCTGTACCGAGATTGCTCACCGAAGAAATCGGTACCAGCTCGTTAATCTTACCCGAAACCGAGCCTTCCGAGATTTCGATGTGGTCTTCATAAACGCAGAATTCGGTCGTCACATCAATGCCGACCATCGTGAGGAACCACGCAACAAGTCCGGATTTGCGGCCTCTCAGACGAACATAGCACGGACCATTTTCATTGATTTCTTTTTCTGTCAGAACAAGCGCACGTGCACTTGCCATCATTGCAAAACTGTGCATACCCAACCTCTCTGGATGATTTCTTTGTGTGTAATAGACGCATTTTCATGCATCAGATGTAGAGATAATTATATGCCAGTGTGCATTGCTGTACAAACAAAAATTATGGCTCTGTTTAACAAACGTGGATATGAAAAAATAAGGTTATTTGCTTTTCGGCCACGAGCGATGAGCAATGAGCCACGAGTGCTCACTGGCCAACTCGACGCTCGATGCTCTTTGCCAGTATCTCACTCGTATCGGGGTAATGCTATATCCACACTGGTTAAACATAGCCTAATATAACGTAACGATTCAGCCCGATCCCCGGCACACCACATCTTTTGTAACGACCAGGAAAACATCCACACTGCCGCCGTACAAAGCCAGGAATCATCCGCCAGTGCATGTCATGCATGTCAACACAGCCGCGCGTAACGCAGTTAGCGCGGCGCAACATAGCCGCGCGTAACGCAGTTAGCGCGGCGCCGCCCGGTCCCGACGGGGCCGGGCGGCAACAAAATAAAAAAAAGGCGCTCCAAAAGAGCGCCTATCCATTCCGCGACCAGGATTCGAACCTGGATAATCGGAACCAAAAACCGAGGTCCTGCCATTGAACGATCACGGAACATCGTCATCTTATCGCGTAGTGCAACCGAATCCTCGCGACGATGCGGGTGGAAGTATGCCAGAACCGTTCGATTTTGTCAATATCTTTTAACAAAATGATATGGATGAGTGGTCATGATTCAGCCCCATCCAAAGCGCATCTGGTGTTGGAAAGCTAATTGTAACGATAATGTATCATTTTTGTTCAAACTATTTCCGATTTGTTTACTTTTTTTCTATTTGTGCAATAATGTCAATTAGGAATGAATGTTCCGCTGCAAAAAGAGGGTCTTTTTACAGCGAGCATTTTGTAACTCAAAGAGAAAACAAGATGCCAGAGCAAGGTCAGGAACTGAAACAGTCCCGTGTCAGTGAAGTCAAATCATCGGGCGCGCAATCAAACGTCCCCACCAATGCATCAGATCCAGCAGTAAAGAATGAGCAAATGGTATGGCAGTCACCTGCAGCAAGTCAGCTCATTACGTCGCCGTTTGGCCCAAGAGATATGTCAAAGAATAAAGGCGGCGGCTCTTCATACCACAAGGGCATTGACCTGAGAGCCTACAAGGGTACGGCTATCGTTGCCGCAGCCGAAGGTAAAGTCAAAAGCGTAGGCGGCAGCTTCAATCAGATTGAGATAGAACACACAAAAGATCTGTCCACCAGATATCTGCATGCCTCTGCCATCAAAACAACAAAGGGTGCAACGGTAAGCAAAGGTGAAACGATTGCGTTGTCTGGCGGAAAAGGCCCCAAAGGCGTCGATCAGTACAATGCACATCTGCATTTTGAAGTTCTCAAATCGGGAACACAAATCGATCCCGAATCCTTCCTGATCAATCAGGGCGTTTCTTTGTCCAGAAAACAAGGACTGGCGCCGCGCAAACCGGATAAAGATGAAGCCGCCCCCGAAGACAAATCGAAAGTCGAGGTAGCTGCAGAAGAAACCGAAACCACGGGCGAGTGGAAACATGCCGAACTCACAAAGAAGCAGATTAATGACGCTATCAAATTCAATAATGACACGAAATGGGTTGGCATATCTGAACGTCCTGCGATTCGTGAGCTCGTCGGACGACCTCGCAGCGGTGCGGATTTTGTTGAGGATGATATTCGGGCAATCGCGGATTGGCAGCTCAACAACCACCTGCCTGATGTAGACGGGAAATTTGGCGGCGATTCGCTGACGATGAGCGCATACTTCGAGTATTCGAAGTACCTCAAAGATCACGGCGGTGAATCTGATCTGAATGATAGCCGCAAAGCCGAGATGGAATCCATCCTTAAGAAAATCGATGCCAAGTATTCGGTCATTGATCAGGTTGCAAAAGGGGCAAATGTGCCGCCAGCCATCGTCGCAGCGATCTGGTATCGTGAAGCCAGCCTCAAGGATGGCGTTTATCTGCATAACGGCCAGGATCTTGGTAAACCTACAGATCTGGAACCCAAAAACGTCTCTTTTGGCAAAAATGAATTTGTCAAAGCAGGTATTCATGCGCTTAAGACGCATAAGGCTGGTCCCATTAAACTTTTGGGTCTGGAATACAATTCAACGGATCTCGCAGCGATGTGCGCATATACAGAAGGGTACAATGGCTGGGGATATCGAAAGTATCACAATGATCAGTCCAGTGCCTATGTGACTGCGGGTACGTCGAAATATACCGGCGGCAAATACACCAGCGATGGTAAGTATGATGCGAAATTCCAGGACGAACAGATGGGCACAATGCCGATTATGTCAGAAATTCTAAAGCGTCATCCGCCGAAGGGATCGGCGATTGCTACAGCCCCCGTCCCGGCGACCTCTGCCCCGGCATCTGCAAACAAAACCGAATCCGCAGACAAAGCCAACGAAAAAACCAATGACAATACCATCATTGATGGCGGCATGCTGCCGGAAGTCACGGTAGTTGCACAAAGCAAAATTACGCCGCTGTCCGAGAAAGGCTATGTCTCGGGAACCGGTGGTTCAGGCCTTCGCGTGCGCTCCTGTGCCTCGACCGATGGCGACAAACTCGGTTTGCTTTCAGATGGCACCAAACTGGATATTACCGGAAAAGCGCCAAATGGCTGGTACCAAATCAATTATGCAGGCGGTATCGGTTACGTCTCCAACAAATATGTAACGCTTGGCGACAAGCCCGTACAGCAGCCGCAACAAACCTCTACAAACAAACGCAACATCGAGTACATCTTTGTTCACTGCACTGCCGGTCATCAAACGGACACGGTTGACGATGTTGTCAAATATCATACCAAGACACTGGGCTGGAGCAGAGCTGGTTATCACTACATCGTCTCGCCGGATGGCTCTATTACCAACACAGTAGACGAAAGCACATACAGCAATGGCGTAAAAGGCTATAATTCCAAATCGGTGAATATCTCATATATTGGCGGTGTTGAAAAAGATGGCAAAACGCCTACCGATAATCGCACCTCGGGGCAGCGCACCACGCTCAGGAACAAGCTGGTCGAACTGAAAGCCAAATACCCCAATGCCGAGATCCTTGGTCACCGAAACGTCGCAGCAAAAGCATGCCCAAGCTTCGATGCAAAATCGGAATACGCCGATATCAAACCAGACTCTCAGTCCTGATTTATCCAACGCATCCATCACAGGCATCGCTGATTCCCCTGGGCATCGGCGATGCTTTTTTTTGTGACAATTCAGCCAGCCAACGACCACCATTAGCGGTCTGCCGGCTTCTAAAAATCGCCCGAAAACCAGCTCACAGAAATCCCCACCGTGTGATAATCGCAAGCAATAAACACAAGATGATAGCGATAGAACACACCGATGCCGAAGTGGCGGATACCGCGGTATTGTATTTGTGCACCGAAATCGATGCCGAGCCCTTTGCCGCCGCGATGCCAGCTATAGTCGCGATTCTCCGAAAACTGCGAAGAAAAATGCACGCCGACCGATGGTACCCACTGCAGGATATCGAGTGCATAGACGCCGCCAATGCGCAGCGTGTACAAACCAAACGACTTGTTGAATTTTTGTGACCGCACGCCGTATGCAGCAGCCCCAGCACTCAGGCTAATGCTGTCGGTGAGCGCATAGCGGGCATATAACTCTGCACCACCGCCATAGATATCGTGCGCAGGCTGCAGGATAGCCGCTCCCATGCCACCGGCTTCCCAGTCACCTTCGAGCGCCAGTGCAGCCGATGGAAAACAGCATAAAACAAATAGTATAAAAACCTTTTGAACAAATCTCATTGTCGTGCCTTGTCGTCCAGCATTTCCATGATGTATTCGGCCATGCCGACATCTTCGCGCTCAATACGAACGATGCTTCTGGGCAAAGATTCAATATCGACCATGCGTTTGAAATCTGGAGCGACGAGTGACGTGACACGTGCGGGAGAATGTGGCGGCACCTCGATGATGACATACCCCGCAATTGGGGGTGCACCAAACAGCCCGCGGGGACCGTTGCCAAGAGCCGGAGCAGAAACGGTGCGAAGTTCACCGATATGCCCGGGATAATAGATGTGATGATGTCCCGAAATATACATCGTTGACGGCGTTTTGCGCAGTATCGACAGCAATCTCGGGCTGCCGGCCACTTCGACAAACTGCGACAGATTAATCGGCGACAGCGGCAGGTGCCCAAGCACAATATTCAGGCGTGTCGATGCCTGCGTCTCCAGCGTGGTCTCCAGCCAATCCAGCTGGGGATCATTATCTTTTATTGGCCGGTTGATATCGAGCGCAATGACCAGAATATCGCGAATCTTCACGCCATAATAAAAGGGAAACTGGCTCCCCATCAGCAATGGCGCACGCGGCTGACGTTTTTCGAAGGCGCGGGCATAGGCTGCGCGCTCCGTTTCGTGCCCGGGATAGGACGATGCATCGTGATTGCCGGGGGCAAAGATAAATTCGAGATCATTGTCAAAAAATACGTCGCCAATTTGGTAATGAAATCCTTTCCACATCGCATCGTAATCGAGACCCTGCATTTGGCCTGCGACCAAATCACCAGGACTCACAACGAAATCGACTTTGCGTTCGACGATATCCGAAACGGCATTTCTGACCAATGGTGAATAGCCGACTGTGCCATAGCTGCCGTTGATATCCGAAATCACTGCAATGCGAATCGTATCGGGAGCCTGCGGTAAATCGGGTACAGGCAGATAACGATCTGGTGCGGCGACCTCGGCCGCAGCCTGCGATTCGTCTGCAATCACCGTGGGCTGGGGCTGTTCGGATTTATCGTCGCCTGTTTTCTGGCATGCCCACAAGATGGCTGCCATCAGGATTATCAATAATAATCGGACAATTCTGTTCATAGCGATGTTCCCATTCATCACAAACATACGAAATATAACGGATATCAGATATTTGTGCGAATTCCTGAGCTACGGATGCAATTGTTCCGCAATACACAGCTGCATGATTTCACTTTTGGGCGACTTGCGAGCATTTGCATGTGAATGCTCGCGTGTGCAGGTAATCTATACCTTTACTA
>CAMKRB010000013.1 GCA_946415045.1 uncultured Myxococcales bacterium | reverse complement strand
ATGTGCTCTTCAGGACGGCCTGCGGCCGTATGTTCTCGATGTGCAGGAAAAGTATGCATTTTTTACATCGCTGCATATCCAATTTATGCTGATGCAGCGGGGGGGGTATTTTGTAATCCAGATGAATCAGTGATGATATGGGAACAGAGATAGCTACAAAAGGAAAACCAGGACAACGCCAGTCGATTTCTTCGTTTGGTGCCGTCGTACACGATGTGCAGCGATTGGGCACGATACTGAACGTGCTGCGCAAATTTGGTTTTGGAAACATCGTTAAGGCCGTGCGCAGCGGCCTGACCGGGGATTTCAGAACGTCGAATGAAATCGTCGAATCGTTTAAATCCCAGTCGGATGAAATGGCCGAAAAACTGCGCAATATGATCGAGGAACTCGGCACGACTTATATCAAATTCGGGCAGATGCTCTCGACCCGCTATGATTTGCTGCCGCCGAACATCATCCGGGAACTGTCGAAGCTGCAGGACAGTTCGCCAAAGATGCCATTCGAGACGGTGGAAGATATTTTGAACCAGACTTATGGCGATTATCACGCGTATTTTGAATCGGTTGACAGTGAGGTGCTGGGATCGGCATCGATTGCACAGGCGCATCGCGCCACACTCAAAGATGGCACGCGCGTGGTTATCAAGGTGCAGCGTCCAAATTTGCTGCCGCTGATTCGCAGCGATATTGACATCATCAACCTGATTGCCAAAACGCTCGACAATCACATCGAGGAAATTGCCTATTTCAATTTGCCGGCACTTATCGACGAATTTGAGCGTTCGATCGTTTCGGAGCTCGATTTTAACCATGAGCGCGAGAATATTGAGTATTTCATGGAGCACTATGCCGGGAATGAGATGTTCGTGTTTCCCGAGCCGATTGTGTCGCTCACCCGAAGCAATATTCTGGTGATGAAGGAAATCGTGGGCAAAAAGATCACGCTTGTCGAACCCGATACTCCCGAAGCGCACAAAATGGCCGATGCCATTCTGGATATGGCGTTTGAGATGGTGGTGCGCGACGGCGTATTCCATGCGGATCCGCATCCGGGGAATGTATTTGCGACGCCAGACAACCGCATTGGATTGCTCGATTTTGGTTTGGTGGGCAATTTTACGGTGCAGCAGCGCCAGGAATTCATGCGGATGATTTTGGCGATTAAGCTGGGGGATTGCGGGATGATTGCGCGTTCACTGATGACCCTGGGTCATCCCACTCGCCGCGTGCTTTTGTCGGAACTCGAGGCTGAGATTTCAAATATTTTGCATAAGCATGTGAAATCGTCGCTTCAGACGATCGATGTGGCGGCATTTGCGAATGAATTTGTCAGTGCAGGTCAGCGATTTGCGGTGCAGATTCCGAGCGAGTTTACGAATGCGGTACGTGCGCTGTTGAATATCGAGGGGATTATCGTCTATCTGAAGCCAAATCTGGATGTTATCCGCACGCTGGGACGATTTTCGGAAAAGCTGCTGGCCAGTAATTTTAAAAAGGAACACATCAATTCGCTGATATTTCAGCTGGGGCTGGAGGGGAGCGAGCTGGTGCGCACGGTGCCGTCGCATTTTGCACAGCTGATGCAGGATGTGGAACACGATGGCATTGCTGTCCGCGTGAATCGCGATGGCGTGAATCCCCTGGTTGATGCATTGAATTCGCAGGCAACGCGGCTTTCGGTTTCGGTGATGCTGCTTGGTATCACATTTTGTCTGTTGCTTTCGTCGCATCGGTATCTTTTCGATTTTGCGCTGGTTGTGTGTGTTATCTGGACGTTTGTGCTGTTAATTTGGCATGTCAGGCTGCGGACGGGCAGAAACCGCCTGCGCATTAATCCGTTGCTGGAGCGCATTCGTCGCCGCGGCAAGTGGTATTAGCACCTGTGGGGGCAGGTGGGGATGAGTGGGGAATTTGATCGTGGCGGCGGTGTAACCGGCAGAGCCGGTAAACCGCCGGCCAGCGGGCGTATTTGCGCAGCAAAAGCCCGCTGTAACAGGCGTATCGCGCAGCGATAGCCTGTTTTTTTTATGTTCAAATTACCAATATTTTGTGTTCTGATGTTTATGTTGTCAATTGTTTGAAAGTGTTT
Source organism: uncultured Myxococcales bacterium (assembly GCA_946415045.1). Taxonomy (GTDB): domain Bacteria; phylum Myxococcota_A; class Bradymonadia; order UBA4248; family UBA4248; genus UBA4248. The sequence continues at coordinate 23,524 of CAMKRB010000013.1, read as the reverse complement.
GCTGGTTATTGAATGTTGTGCATGCGAATTGTTTTGTTTAGCTAATTTTGTGCAACACACGGCGGCGCATCGGAGCTAAAAAACTTGCCCATTTCAAAATCCCTAATTGACAAAAGTGGGGATAAAAGAACATATTGGTGGGGATGAGTGGGGAATTTTCCCATTTTGAGCAGGTGGTGATTTGACGATGTTTTTCCGCGGCCAATATGAGCATACGCTTGATGTGAAAGCGCGTGTAGCAGTTCCGAAGAAGTTTCGGGAAGGTCTGCTTGGCGTGCGCGAGAACTATCTGGGCGAGGAGCTCGTGGTGACATGCGGATTATCAAACCAGTTGTTCGTATTTTCGAAAGACGGGTTTGATGATTTTAGCAGGCGTTACAGCGCACTTCCGGTTGAATCAGCCGAATTGCTCGATCGATTTTTTGGTGCCAATGCGCACGAATGCGCGCTGGATGCCCAGGGACGCATCGTGATTCCGCCGCGTCTGAAGGCATCTGCGGCCCTTGAAAAAGACGTGATCTGGGTTGGTCAGCGTCACCATGTGGAAATATGGAGCGCTGCGCGATGGGCCCAGGCTCAGGACGCCGTACAACAGGGCATTTTTGTTTGTGCGAACGAAAACCTCAAGAAAGCTTATTCGCAGATCGATTTCAATGCAAAGTATGACGAATCCTGATGATGATAGAGAAGCCTTTGATGCGCCGAGCGCACTGAAGGGATAAGTGTATCAAATTGTAGCTAATTGTTTCAAAATATTTTACGATTTATCAATTTTTATCTTGAAGTGCAAATGGAATTTTTTTAAAAGGCGTCTGATCCGAGCGGGGCAACACCGGTTCGGAAGCCATGGAAGGCAGAAAGACTTTGCGGCGGATGCTGCAGCTACGGAATATCAGGTATGGATGCCGGATGGGCCATGGATGGCTCGGGTATTCCCGATACAATCGTCTGGACAGGATGTCCGCGTGGAGCATGGATGCTTCAAATGACGAAAGAAGAAGAGACCCGGTGCTGTGGGTCTCTTTTTCTGTTTTTGGACGTGGAGAATGCATCTATGAGTGAGAGTAAAGAAAAGTCTTCGACAGGAGCAATCGTCGGGATTCTGATTTTCTTTTTCATCGTATTTTTGTTGGTTGCGGGTGCTGTTTTTTCGATGGTAGCCGGCGATGAGAAGATGGGTGATCAGATAGGCGTTGTCGAGGTGACGGGGACGATAGAATCGGCGGATTCGACGGTGAAATCGATCCGAGCATTTTCGGAGGATGAACTGATTCGCGGGGTGTTAATCCGATTGAATTCCCCGGGGGGATCGGTATCTGCGAGTCAGGAAATCGTCGAGGCAATCCGCTCGATAAAGAAGCCGGTCGTGATTTCGATGGGGGATATGGCAGCGAGTGGTGCGTATTATGTCGCCTGTGCAGGACCGACGATTTATGCATCTGCCGGAACGCTGACGGGATCGATAGGTGTGATAAGCCAGGTTGTGGAATTCAAGGATGTGCTCGATTTTCTGAAGCTGAAGGTGCACACGGTAAAGACTGGTGATTTGAAGGATTCGGGTTCGCCGTTCCGCGAGTTCAATGATACGGATAAAGTCTTTTTTACCGAGCTTGGGTTAGAGATACTCGATCAGTTTGTGACGCATGTTTCGGAAGCGCGTCATTTGCCCAAAGACAAGGTGATGTCGCTGGCTGACGGTCGCGTGTGGACCGGCCGGCAGGCGCAAAAACTGGGTTTGATCGATGAGATCGGTGGTTTTAACGATGCAATCGAAGCGCTGAAAAAAGAAGCAGGGATTGTGGACAAGGTCGATCTGGTTTATCCGAAACGGGCTTCGGATGATTTGCTGCTTTCTCTGATTGAGCAAAGCGCATCCGAGGTTTCACACGGTATGGCGGCGGGTGCCCGGGATGTGCTGAATTCACCGCGTTCTTTCATGTATTTGTACAAATGAGCTTTGAGCTTTGAGCCTGGAGAAATCCAGCTCTAACCATAAGCCATAAGCCATAAGCCATTATTCACGCCAAACGGACAATTATGAAAATCTTCTTTATCGGCATTGGCGGCGCTGGGATGCGCAGTCTGGCGCTTTATTTATCGGAAGCAGGGCACGAGGTGAGCGGCAGTGATGCATACGCGGGGCCCGAAGCTGTGGCATTCTGGCAACAGCGCAATTGCCGTGTGTTTACGTCGCACGATGCATCCAATATCGAAGGTGCAGAACTGGTGATCTATTCGGCCGCAATTCCGGTGGACAACCCCGAGCGAGCAGCTGCGCAGCAGCGCGGCATTGCGTGTTCACGCGGAGAAGCGCTGGCGCGATTTGCGAATGCACATTCTCGCAGCATTGCGGTTTGCGGCACGCATGGCAAGGGGACGACGGCAGCAGCGATTGCGGTGATGCTCAAAGACAGCGGTGCGCATGTGGGCGATATTCTGGGCGCAGTTCCCGTTGGCCGCACCGAACCATGTCATTTCGAGCCCGATTCCGATTATCTGGTCTGTGAGGTGGACGAGTCGGATCGCACGCATACATTCCACAGCCCCCGTCTGCTGATGATCAATAATATCGAAGCGGATCATCTGAACAATTACCGCGATTTGGATGATATCGTCGAAACGTTTGAGCATCATGTGCGCGATTGCGTATCGCACGGATCGACGGTCGTGATCCATTATTCGGGAATTGGTGCGCCCGATTTGTATCGCAGGCTGCGGGATGTGCCGCAAATCCTGTGGGTTTGTCAGAAGGGGGTTCTTTCATCACCCTATATTTCGTATACGACGGCGAATCCCGATGAGGATGGCTGCTGTGCGCTCACCTTGCTTGAGGGGGATGAAACGACGACGATATCACCGTGGCTTGGCGGTCAGGCCAATGCGCATAATCTGGCGATGGCTGCGGCTGTGGGGCGCGCGCTGGATATTCCGTACAACATCATCAAACGTTCGCTGGCGGGTTACAAGGGATTGAATGATCGCTGCCAGATTTGTCAGATTGGCAGGTACCAGCTGGTGACGGATTATGCGAGCCATCCGACCTGTGTGCAGAACGATATTGCGTGGATTCGATCGCGGGCGGGGCGCGTGATTGCCGTTTATCATCCCTATCGCTATACGCTGATGCAGTGCCACTGGCAGGCGCTTGCCAAGACGCTGAGCACAGCAGATGAAGTGCTGCTGTTGCCCTTTGATCCATGCGGTGAAAAGCCGATTGAGAACATCTCAAGTCCGGCGCTGGCCAAAGCGATTGCGGCGCATCGCCATGCAACCGCCGAAGCGTTCGATTCGTTTGAAGCCTGTTTTGAGGCTGCAGCCCAAAGGATCCGTCATGGCGATGCATTGCTGATATTTGCAGGCGGTCCGGCGTTTGCCATGGGACGCACGACGCTTGAGAATATGGTGCGCAATAAACATGAATAGCGGCGCAGCCGCAATTGGTAACAATTCAGCCGGGGCTCTGCCCCGGACCCCGCCAAAGGGCTAAGCCCTTTGGAATCCGCATTATTTTTCATGCTTCCATATTTTACCAGATAGTATGGCCGCAAAAGACGAAATGAGGCCCCTCCCCCATTTCGCTAAAACCCTGCATGCCATGCATGTTATGCTAGGCAAGTCAACAGAGGGCTATATAGTTACCGCAATTGCGCTGCTGGTGTATCTGAGCCGTGGGTGAGCGCAGCGTCACCCACGGATTTGCGATCCGTATGCGCCGGCGGCGCATAGGATCGCGCGCGGCGTATGAAATAGCCGCGCCCCACATTCAAACGCCCAAAATTTGATTTTAACCGCGAACCGTTCAGAATGCGAATGCCGTGTTTCTGCCACATGATGTGAGGAAACCGAAGATTGTAAATCCGCATGGGTTATCGTTGAATCATGTTTAAAAACGTTCGTCAAAATCGCAGGCGCGAACCGCAAATCAGCCATATTGACCGCCAGGGATGGAAGAGTCTGGGACTGGCAGCGGCCAAGATTGTGCTGACGTGTGTGCTGGCGCTGGGCATTCCCTATGCAGCCTGGATGGTGTACAGGCATCTGGTGGAGACCGATTATTTTGTGCCGCGCAGCATCGTGGTTCAGGGGAATGTGCGCGTGACGGATGACCTGATTCTGGATGCGTCGGGGCTTCAGATAGACGGTGCAAATCTGTTTGAAACCGATGTGCATACGGTTGAGTCGAGCATTGAGACGCTGCCGTGGGTAAAGAAGGCGCAGGTGCGCATTCATTTGCCGGACGAAGTGACGATTACGGTGACCGAGCATGAGCCGCTGGGAATTGTGCAGGATTCGCAGCTGAATATCGTCGACAAGGATGGCCTTTATATCAAGACGTGGGGCATCGGGGATGATGTGATGGCGCCGATCGTGAGCATTTCCAAGCCTTTGCAGGAGAGTGCGCATGCGGTTGTGCGGGCATTTGAGCTGGCCGATGACGTGACCAGACGCGGTTACCCGCATCAGATACAGGAAATCCATTATGATGATGCCACGGGCTACACGCTTTATACGGACACGACCGAGATTCGTTTTGGTTATGACCGTTTTGAAGAGCGCATCGATCGCCTGATGATCGTCGACGACATTCTGGATTCGAAGCATATTGTGGCGTCGTATATTCTGGTCGACGCGGATGCGGCGCTCGACCGCATCGTCGTGAAGCCCAAAGCCCGCGCACATCAGGATGCGCCTGCGACAGCGGAAATACCCGTGAATACTGGCGCTGCAGCAGATTCTGCAACACCTTCACCCTAATGCCATAGAATGCATTAACGCAAGGGAGTTCATTGAACCATGACCGTTAAGATTGGAGATATTCTTGCCGGACTGGATATTGGCACAAGCAAGACCTGTGCAGTGATTGGGGAGCTCAAACCCGAAGGCCTGGACATTATAGGCGTGGGATCTGCGCCGTCCAAAGGCATTCAGAAGGGTGCGGTGACGAACATCGAGGCCGCATCTCTGGGCATTCAGAAGGCGATTGAGATTGCCGAGGTGAGTGCGAATTGCAAGATTTCGAGCGTGATCGTCGATATCACGGGCAACCACATTCAGGGGATGAATTCGAATGGTCTTGCGCACGTGAAATCTGAAGAGATAGGCGATGCCGATATCATGCGCGTGCTTGAGACGGCCAAGGCAGTCCGGATACCGCGGGATCGCGAGTTTTTGCATGTCGTTCCGCAGGAATACATTCTGGATGGTCAGGAGGGCATCCGCAATCCGCGCGGCCTGAGCGGCGTTCGTTTGGAGGCGCGTGTTCATATCGTGACCGGAGCCATCAGTGCGGCGCAGAACATCATCAAATGCGTGAACCGTTGTGATCTGGAGGTTGCGGATATGGTGCTGTCGTCGCTGGCAGCCAGCGAGGCCGTGATTCAGGACGACGAAAAAGAGCTGGGGTGTGCGCTGGTCGATATCGGGAGCGGTACGACGGATCTGGTGGTGTGGTCGAAAGGCGCGCTCGTGCATACGCATGTATTCGGTCTTGGCGGCAACCATCTGACGAGCGATATTGCCAAGGGGCTCAAAACCTCGCTCACCGATGCGGAGAAGCTCAAGATTCATTCGGGGTGCGCGATGATATCGGCGGTTGGTGCGGATGAATCGATTTATGTGCCGTCGACCGATGGACGTGAGCCGCGCAAGATTCCTCGGCAGGCACTGGCCGAAATCATCGGTCCGCGGCTTGAGGAAATCTTTGAGATGGTCAACCGCGAGCTCGAAAAATCGGGCTATAAATCGCAGATTCCGTCGGGTATCATCCTGACGGGGGGATCGGTGATTATGGATGCCGTGCCCGAGCTTTGCGAAGAAGTGATGGGACTGCCGGCCAGACGCGGTGTGCCGCGAGGTATCGGCGGTATGACCGATTTCGTTCAGAATCCGCAGTATTCCACAGCGATTGGCTTGTTGCTGCACGCCATCAATCATCCCGATATTTCGACCTATTCGCCTCAGGAAGCTCAGAAATCCAGCGTGATTGGGCGGCTCGTTTCGTGGCTCAAACAAATCGTGTAAAAATAATTTGCATTCTGGACGCAACAGGCCTATACAGCTTCGGCTGTTCCGGGGGGGCAATTCCCGGTTTTTCGACTATTTTGTGCGGCATGTGCCGTTAAATACTTTATATCCAAGAGGTACATCATGAAAAAAGGTATTCATCCCGATTACAAACCTGCCAAGATCACCTGCGCATGCGGCAATGTTATTGAAACCCGCTCCACGCTTGGCGATTACAACGTTGAAATCTGCTCGCAGTGCCATCCGCTCTTCACCGGCAAACAGAAGATGATCGACACCGCCGGTCGTGTGGAACGCTTCAACAAAAAATACAACCGCAATAAATAACCCGTATTTTCTTTTAAAACCCCGAAAAAAGCCGTTCGTCAGATCGGCGAATCATCGGGGTTTTTTTGTGCCTTTTTTTCGGTGCGGTATAATTCGCAAGCCCTAATCCCTAATCCCCAGGTCCTAAGCTGCTATGTCAACAAAATTTCTCGATAAACTTGTCGATCTCGAGCGCCATTACGAAGATGTGAGCCACCGTCTGGGGGATCCCGATACGCTCGAAAATCCAGAAAAATACAACACTCTGGCCAAGGAACGGGCCGATATGGAGCCCATCATCACAGCCTATCATGCGCTGAAAGATGCCGAGCAGGAGCTCGCCAATGCCCGCGAACTGCTCGCCGAAGATGACGACGAAATGCGCGCCATGGCCAAAGAAGAAATCGCGCGGCTTGAGCCCGAGATAAACAAGCGCCGTGACGAACTCCAGATTATGATGCTGCCCAAAGATCCGATGGATGGCCGCAACATCATTATTGAAGTGCGCGCCGGAACCGGTGGCGACGAAGCCAGCCTGTTCGCCGGTGATCTGTTCGAGATGTACACGCGCTATGCCAACAAAATGCGCTGGAATGTCGAGATCATTTCAGAAAGCGAGGGCACTCAGGGCGGGTATAAGGAAGTCGTGGCCATGATAAGCGGCATCGATGTGTACGCTCACCTCAAGTTCGAGGCAGGTACGCATCGCGTCCAGCGCGTGCCCACGACCGAAAGCCAGGGCCGTATTCACACCTCGGCCTGTACGGTGGCGATTTTGCCAGAGGCTCAGGATGTCGATATCAAGATCGAAGAAAAGGATATCCGCATCGATATCTACCGTTCCAGTGGCGCAGGTGGTCAGCACGTGAACAAGACTTCGTCGGCTATTCGAATCACGCACATTCCCACAGGCCTCGTCGTGACCTGCCAGGATGAGCGTTCGCAGCACAAAAACAAAGACAAGGCGATGAAGGTGCTCAAAAGCCGTCTCTATGACATGCAGCAGTCCAAGCTCGACAACGAGCGCGCCGATGTGCGCAAGAATATGGTGGGTTCCGGCGATCGTTCCGAGCGCATCCGCACCTATAATTATCCGCAGAACCGCATCACCGATCACCGCATCAATCTGACGGTTTACAACCTCGATACCGTTGTTGAGACCGGCTATCTCGACGAAATCATCGATGCGCTCAAGACAGCCGAGCACCTCGAAAAATTGAGTGCGGAGGAAGCATAACGGTTCTGTGAGACAATGGTCTTCAAAGTGTTGGTGAGATTGAATAATAATCAGTGATCAATGCTTTAACAATGAGACTCATCATGAGAATGAGAATCAGGGGCATTTGAAATCTGGCATGCAGTTTTCTGAAAGCCTGCAGGCCTTTCAGGTTAATAGCCCCCGGTTGCATGAGCTACCGGGGGGGGCAGGTTTTCCATTTCCCCTCTCCCCCTCCCAACTTTTTCCAGTCCTTTGGGCTGGAAAAAAAGTGTGGAATGAGATAGAGTAGCCATACGTGCTCCCCCGTTATTCGTTGAGCTCAAACTGGGGGCTAAAAATGAAGGCTTGAAGTACTTCATTCGTGTAATGTTTTTAAATGTGGCAGCATTGTTATGAGAATGATTGTGGATTTAAGTGAAATTGTCGAAAGTGGTAAGCGGCCGAGCGTGATGAGCTGGACTATAGCTATATCGTTGTTGGTTTTTACTATTTTGCTATTTGTTCATACCGGGTGCAATAATCAATCAATTACCAATGATGTTAATGGTCAGAAACAATCTGCAGAATTGAATGTGAATAAGCAATTATTGAACGAGCCAACCGCTCAAAAGAGCGAGTTGGAAAGCTTAAATGCCCAACTCATTGATTGTTATGAAACTCAGGGGGGATGTGAAACCAGCTTCAATGTATTTTCAGAACTATTAAATGATGGCAAGATTGATTTGGATGACTATAATGAGACGTATTATAAAATATGCGACCTGTATTCATATAAACCGTGTGCAACAAACGATTCCAAAAATATAATGAATCAATTTTTGGAACGCAAAAAAAGTAAAGATCGTTTGGAAAATACAAACAATTTTTGTCTTTTGGTCACATTTCGGGTTAATGAGCATTATCAGGATGCACCAGAAGAGTGTTACAATTATAATGAACTATGCAAGAGGATCGGAGGTGATGAAACAACATGTGAAGAGTTTAGGTATGAGTTGGGATCAGACAAATGGTATTGTTTGATTACAGATGAGGAATGAATATGGTAACACACTGAGGCGTTGAAAATGTATATAAATAAGAGCAAAGATTCAACCAAGATGCTTGCGGCTCCCAAAGACGGCAAGGTCTGTTTTTATGACAAAATTGATTCTCAATCTCCCAGCATAACGCTTAATGCGCCGCTAACTTGTTTCGTTGGAGAAAAGGCATTCAATAATGCAGTGAAATTAGGGCGGGATGCAAAGGTACAGGTCGATGGTGTTGAAAATAATAATAACTGCTCCGGAAAGTTTACAAAAGCATCTAATATTCGAAATACAACGGAAGCTAACAAAGCCCTAAATTATTTTGGTATCAATGATTCAACAGAAAAAGCTGCTTTTATGGGTAAAACTGAGTTTGAATCATTCGATGCGTCTCCCGAGGGTATGAAGTATGGAGATTATCAGAGGTGGTGTAATATTAACGGGCAAACAAAAGCTTATTGCACTGCATATCAAACAAGCCATAACTTAACCGATGCGCAAATGGAAAAGTGGAGTAAAGGCCTTTCGGATCGGGACCGAGCTAATATCATGTATGGTGTAGAGGGCGCTTCTTATGCTGAAGCACATGGTCAAAAACCAGGAAGAAATGGTTGGATGTGTAGAATGCTTGGTAACACAGAAAAAGATGATGGATGGAGATTTCGTGGCAGATCTTTTCTGCAATTAACAGGACGACATCATTGGCAAGAGATTCAAAATAAAGCATTCACTAAAGAAAGTGATGGAACTTCTTTGTGGGAAAAATATATAGGCCATTCAGATAATGTTGATCTAATGAGTACACCTGAAATACTAGATCATAACATTCGATTGGGTTATTTTGTGTCAGCATGTTTTTGGAAAGACACTAACAGACCTCGAATTAATAATACACTTAAAAGAAATCAATCCAAATACAAAGGATCACAAACACTATCAGACGTTGAACGAAATTGTAATGACAGCGATGTGATGGAAATCGCCGCACTTTCAAACTCAGGTAATTATACTGATACGAATTGGTTATACAAGAATGGTCGTTCTGAAAATACCGAAAGGATGAAATCGTATTTTATTAACTATAAGGATGCCTATAAAAAATCGATGAATGATGATGGTAAGACAGAGTATGACTTTTTGTTGGATGTATATTTGAAAGCAACGAAATACAGAAATGATAAGTGATACTTAGATATTAATGATTTGCGCTCATACCGGTACTTGTAATGATCGGCACATCATTGTGGGGCTCGAGATTCGCACCGTCCGGTGAACGGTGCGAATTGGGAGGCCTGTGAGCAAATCTGCCGGCGCAAGTCGATGCGCCATGCGCGAGAGACGCAACAGATTTGATATTGCGAACTGTGGGAAATGGGGCGTTCGCGGAACAACGCTTCTTGCCGCATGCGGCGCGTAACCGTGCAAATCATGCGCTTACGGCGCAAGCCGTCCAACATGGCATAGGGATGAATCGTTTATGGCGTAACCCATCGAATAATCCGTGAAATTTAACGCGATATGTTGTAGACCGCACAACCGCGTTGCATCCAAAGGCGTACGCAATTCGCGTGCGCCTTTTTTTCACCGGAGGCTTCTGAATGTCTGTTGATATCGTAAAAATCTGGGCTTTTACAAAGGAATGGTTCTGGATCACGATTGGTCTGGCGCTCTATGCCTGCGCATGGAACATGTTCGTGCTTCCGCACGGATTCGTAGGCGGCGGTTTTGGCGGCATCAGCGCCATGGTCTATTACATGACGGGTATCTCGATTTCCGCTTCGTACCTTGGGTTTAATGTGATCCTGTGCGGCATTGCCTTTGCCGTTCTCGGCAAGGAATTCAGCCTCAAAACCGTCTTTGGCATTCTGTTGCTCACGTTGTTTCTCAAAATTATCCCGGCACCGGGTGCCCACGTCGAGCCCGAAATGTTTCTGGGGTTCATCCCGCTGCCGCTCTTCTCTGTGGCCGATGTGCCCATCATCAGCAACAAACTGCTCAGCGGCATCATGGGCGGCATCGTCGCCGGAGTCGGCATTTCGACTTATCTGCTGCACGGCGCATCGACCGGCGGTTCCGACATCATCGTCCTCATCATCTCGAAGTACAAGAACCTCAGCTGGGGCCGTCTCTACCTCACTTTTGATGCGTGCGTCATCGCGTCGTCCTACTTTATGCCCGACGGCAGCATCGAAAAAGTCGCATACGGCTACGTGTTTATGGGCGTTGCAGCCTACGCGCTCGACACCATCAGCAACGGCCGCCGCCAGTCGGTCCAGATGTTCATCTTCACCAACAAATACAGCGAAATCTGCGACGCCATCATTCATCAGCACCGCCGCGGCGCGACATTGCTCGAGTCGATTGGCTGGTTCACCAAACAGCACACCAAAACGGTCTTCCTCGTCGCCCGCAAACGCGAAGCCCAGTCCATCTACAAAACGGTCAAATCCATCGATGACCGCGCATTTATCGCCGTTTCGAACGTGACGAGCGTATTCGGCATCGGCTTCGATCCCATCAAAGCCGGATTTGGCAAAAAACACGATCCTTCCAAAATTACCAATGCCGGCGCACAGCCCGAAGACAACGCCGTTCCTCAGCCACCCGATGCCCCGCAGGAAGTTCCCGCCAATTCCGAAATTCTGGCCGATGAAGTCGAAGCCCTCAGACGTTACACCGAAAACAGCAAACTCGCTTACGTTCCCGGCGAGGATATCAAACCGAAATATTTGAATTGATGTTTAGGTGGCGCGGCTATCTGCGATACGCCGCGCGCTCGCCTATGCGCTGTTGGCGCATACGGCTCGCCTGTTTGTGGTTTGTGGAGCACTATGAAATTGCGCCTGATTACCATAATCGCGATTTGCCTGTGTTTGTGCGCATGTCACAAATCTGAGGCCGATAATGCGTCTTCGAACGATATCGATTCTCAGGCGGCTGCGGTGCGCAATATTGGCGAAAATACTTCGTTGGACGAAACTTCCGATGAACCTGCGCCATCGCCCGAAACCACGAAAAATGCCGAAATTGCTGATGCTGCGGCAAAACCATCCCATCCGTGTGATGTATGGTTCAAAGATGCACCCAAAGTGCTTGACGATGCGCAATTCGCCGAAGCCAGCCAAATGCTGCAAAGCCTTGAATCCGGTTCCTGCGAGGCGTTTGCTCAATTCTCGCAAAAATATGGTGCGGCTGCATTTCCCGATTCGAAATTGCCATTGAATGGCGATATGCGGCTGCTGTGCCGATATTTCGATTTGCGCCTGAATCACCCGCTGCCGTGTCTGAACGATTTGGGGGCAGCGCAGGCCGACACCATACGATCGCATGGTGAATGTGCGGCATGGTGCAGTGACCAGTGGCTGCTGGATAAAACGCTCAACGCCGATATCAACGATCCACAGGATTTATGCCGTCTTGCCGAGAATCACCGGACGCACAGTCCCTACATCGATGCGATTGGGAATGTCTATCGCGTGCGCTATCAACCGGGGTTTGGGGATCGCAAGACCTTTGGATGCAGCAGTGTGCTGGATAAAAGCTGGAACCGGCAGGCCGCCTGGATGCTTTATCGCCGTGCCATGCAACTCGCACCCATCCGGACGGCATATTTGTGGATAACCCGCAACTCGCCATCGTTTGATATCGACGAAACCCAGGTGCGGTCGATGATTGCGCCATTGATGAAACTGGCAGAAAATCCCGATAATGGCCGCGCAAATCTGGCGTTGGCGGGCTTGTATGCCGGTGGATTTGGCGTTGTGCGCGATGCTGCAAAATCGGCGGCATACCTGGAAAAAGCCTTTAAATCACCGGAAGTCGGCGTGTTCTATACCGAGCTGGCTGCGATTCTGGATGTTCTGAACCGTCCGGCCCGCGATGCCGGATATCACGAAACCGACGATAAATCCCGCAAACAGGCGCGAAACGAGTTTTTGCTGCAGATCAAATCGGTGCTGGATGCGCAGGAAATCGACGATCCGCTTGTTTTGTGCGCCGTTGGCATGGCGATGACGGATGCATCTGTCGATGTTTCGGTGCACGAAATGATGGCGCAGGCAATAGATCATCTGTCGGCGGATCATTTGTGTCTGGCTGAACCGGGTACCGACAAACCGGCCGAAACCTGCAGTTCGGCGATGGTCAATGCGATGCGCGGACGTGCGATGTGGAAGCAGATCGAAGCCATGCTGCTGGCCAAAATTCCGGCCCGTGACAAATCGGTTTCGGATGCGCTTGCTGCGGCTTTGGGGCACAATCCCGGCGGCTATTTTTCTGCAGAATTCGTGGCGGATGTGCTTACCGATTCGCGGTTTGACGAAGATGCCAAAAAACTGGCGTATGGCGTGATCCAGCGCGACCCGACCGGAACGGCAGCTATGACAGTGGTGAAGATCGCGTGGCTGTATCCCGGGTTGATCGAATTGCCAAAACCTGTGGACGACTATTTTAAGCTGGCGGCCGACAAGAGTCTGAGGGCCCAATACGGCGGCTATGCGCTCGATTATGGTTTGTATCTGATTGGCATGCCGCTGCCTTTGCCCATTGCGCATCAGGGACGCATTCGGTTTGCGTTAAAACCTGCGCTTTACAACAGCTATAATGGAGCCAGACCGCTTTGCATGGGGCTGGTCGATCCCTGGTGTCATCTGTACAGCCTGAACGATTATCGCCCAGTTCGGCAAGCGGGATGGAACAGGCTGTGGACGGTGTATCGTCAACTTGGCGATGTCGACTGGCAGTTTGCGCTGAATTGTCTGGAGAATGCCGAAACCGAGTTTGGCAGTGATTCGTGTGATCGCGTGGATCCTTATGTGCCGGATGTATGTCTGCATCATTCGGTTCAGATTGAGACTCCGGATGTGGAAGCAGGCAAACGGTATCTGAAAAAGACGATAGAATTGTCGCAATCCGGCAGATTGCAGCAGTTTTTTGATATGCTGCACCAGTCGCAGCCGGTGCAGTCACCGCAAACCATTGCAACTGCGGCGGGCTGGAGTCAGACGCTGTTTACGCGACTGGCGTTTGAGATGTTTTTATCGGACCTTGGCTATGGCCTGTTGGTTGGCGATGCTGAGGATGCCGAAGGATTTATGGCGCGCATGAAAAAAGCCGCAGATGCGCTGCGAAGTGTCACAAAGTGATGGGCGGCCGTATGCGCAGCATAGGCCGCCGCGCAAGGCGTATCCGTGCCGCAGGCACGGATAGCCGGGCGCGCGAGCCGTAGAGACGGCGCGATCCGCACGTCTCAAGGCGAGCATTTCCATCATCATTGCCTATTTTGTTCATTGTCGAAATGCATTAAAATCCGGTTGCTTTGTGGAGGTGCGCATGAGTGAGACACAACAGAATCTATCGGGACTGATTGAATTTGGCTGGCTGCGGGTGAAGAATTACCTTAAACGAGCTTCGGAACTCGGGATTTTAAGCGGTATTTCGGCGATGCGCCTGATCGAACAGCTGAAGATGGGAAAGGAATTCGATGCGTTGTTGAGCGATTTGCGCGATGCATCGTCGGTGCCGCAGACGGTGGCGCACTGGATCGAATCGCCGGAACCGGATTTCGTTGGGATGGCGGAATTGCAGGCGCGCTTTGGGCTCGCTGCTGCCGATATTGAGATTCTGGCCATGCTGGCGGCGATGGTGCTCGACCCGGCGCTGCGTGACTTGTGTGTTTGTGCGGCTGGCATGCGCGACATGACCGCTGGAAGCCTTTGTCAGATCCTTGCGAACGGCGATTTGAGCGAGTTTGAGCAGTATCTGCCGCGGCTTGCGTATGATGCGCCGCTGTGTCGAAATGCGCTTGTGACAGTGTCGTCGTTTTCGGACGCAAGTGGCGTGCGCAGTTTGTCGGAACGCGAGGTGAGGATTGCAGATCGGGTGATCGATTTTTTGCGTTGTCCGCAGGAATTGGGGGACAGGCTGGACGAAGCGCTGGCGAACCATGCGGTTCGCAGGTGTGAAGCCGTCGATTTGAGCAGTCTGTATTTGCCGCAGCATTGTCAGACGGCGATTGTGCAGATGATTCGGGCGCAATCGCTGCCGGCGCTGCTGACGGGGCCTGCAGATACCGATAAAGCGCGGGTTGCTGGTGCAATAGCGACCATGATGAACCGGCATGTAATATGTGTGGATTTGGCGAGTTTGCTGGACTTGCCGCCGGAAACAATGAAGATGCGGCTGTGTGCGCTGTTTAGGGATGCCAGAATGGGCAACGATCTGGTTTATCTGGATTGTGCGCAGCTGCCGGAACAGATATCGGGGGCGCACAAAATCGTTTTGCGCGGGAGTTTGTCGAAGGAAACGTGGATTGCCGGGGTTGAAATCATGCCGATGTGGCTGGTCGATTTGACCAAGGGTATGATGCAGATCGCGATACCGTTGCCGGGGCTGGAGCATCGGATTGCGTTGTGGACCGAGGTTTTGGGCGGCGACAAGCGCAGTCCGAAGACCGAAACCATCGAAGCCATTGCGCGTCGTTATGAGATGAGCGAACCGCAGATACGGCAGGCGGCTGCGGAGGCAAAGCGGCAGAGCATGCTGCTGCGTCGCAAACGCATAGACATCACCGATCTCGACAAGGCCTGCCGGGGCTACTTCTCGCTGAAACTGAGTGATATTGCGGATTTGATGCCGCCATCGGCGTTCCGGCCGGAGCAGCTGATTCTGCCTGAATCCGAACGCGAGAAGTTTGACGAAGTGCTGTTGTATGCGAAGTCGCAGGATACGATATATTCCGAATGGGGATTTGGCGAACAGGATGCGCAGGGGCGCGGATTGAGCGTGCTGTTTTATGGTCCGCCCGGGACGGGAAAATCGATGGCGGCCAGTATTATTGCCAGCGAGCTTGGTTTGGATTTATTTCGGATCGATTTGTCGCGGCTGGCGAACAGCGGGGATGCGGAGAGCGAAAGCAGTCTGGCCAATATTTTTGACGAGGCAGAGCACAGCCATGCGATGCTGTTGCTGGAAGAAATCGATGCGCTGTTTGCGCGGCGATCGTCAGACCGAACGGGATTCTTTGATTTGTCGCATCTGTTGCAGAAGATAGAGAATTTTGAAGGGGTGACGGTGCTGACGACGACAAATGAATCGGTGATCGACGATACGTTCAAGCGTCACATCCGCTATCGCATCAATTTCCCGATGCCCGATGCGCAAACGCGCGAACTGCTGTTCAAATCGCTGATTCCAGCCAATGCACCGGTGCGCAAGGGGATTCCATTTGGGCTGCTTGGGGAACATTTTGAAATCAGTGGTGGTTATATCAAGCAGACGGTACTGAAGGCCGCATTTTATGCAAAACGCGATAATGCGGCTATAGGATTGTCACAGCTGACCGAGGCGGCGATTGCCGAATGCCGCAAACTTGGGATGCTGATGAACGATAATCTGCCGCGGCCGCTGACGAATGCACTGCGTGCAGAAAAAGGCTTGCCACCATTGAATGAAGAAGAGTACAGACGCATACACAAGCCTGTGATTTCGCAGGACTTGCCGTTGCTTGATTTGCCCGAGGGTGTTCCCATTGCGGGCAGAGAGGAAGATGATTACAGATAGCTGGTGGGGGAGGCAGAGACGTTCTGCGGAACGTTTTGGCTTTGGGCATGGCATGGATTCTCTAAAAGCCTGTAGGGCTTTTATATTAATAGCCACCGGCAACGCCGGGGGTAAAGGATGTCCAAATAATCTGAACCCCATAGGGGTTCAATCTGACAAATCGTGTGAGTTATATGTGGAACCCCTACGGGGTTCTGGGGTAGCGGATTCGCTGTTCCCCCGGTAGTTGCTACGCTCCAACCGGGGGCTATTGATATGGAACGCCTAACGGCGTTCATGCTGTACCTTCCTTAGCGAAGGTTCATGTAAAGACGTTCTGCGGAACGTCTCTTTAAAATGCTGGCAATCCGTGTTATTATCCGAAAACGATGCACTCCATGAGGGGGCCGCATGTGCAGCATTCAGCCGTGGGTGAGCGCTGGCGCAGCCCATGGAACAGATATGAGGTAAAAATGATTCGCAGAATTCATAGCTTTTTGGCAGTTGCCAGTGTGGCGATTGTGATGTTGTTATCAGGTCTGGTATTTGCGCAGGAACCGGCGGATGCCGCAGCAGCGGCACCGGCAGATGCAGCAGCCGCAGCAGAGGCACCGGCTGCCGATGTTCCAGCAGAAGCCGCCGAAGCGGATGCAGCTGCAGCAGCGCCTGCTCCGTCGAATGATCCCGGCGACATCGTTGCCAATTATTTTGCCGAGATGAGCAATATCGTGGCTGAGAACATGGACAACCCCAATGCGCTCATCGAGAAATTCTCGAATTATGTGAAGGAAAACGAGAAGAATATGCGCAAGGCTTCGAAGGCATTTGAGGCCAAGATGGCATCGCTGAAATCGAGCGAAGCCGAGGTATATCGCGAGACTGTACAGCGCAAGATCACGCCGTCACTGAACAAGCTGATCACGCTGCTGATAGATTTTGCCAATCGATATCCGGTGGAAGCGGGGAAACTCGATTCACTGCTCAAAGTCGACGCCAAATATACCTATCAGCAGTAAGCAGATGACTTCAGAAAAGACCGAGCTGGATTTGGCGTGGAGCCATGAAAAGATCGCCGCGTTATCGCGGCGTATCCAAATGGCTTTGCGCGGCAAGGATGACGCCATCGAAGCGACGATTATTTGTTTTTTGGCTTCGGGGCATTTGCTGATAGAGGATGTGCCAGGTGTCGGGAAAACGACGCTGGCATCGGCATTTGCTGCGAGTCTTGGGCTTTCGCACCGGCGCATTCAGTTCACATCCGATATTTTGCCATCCGACATCCTGGGGGTGAGTATTTTCGATCCCCGCAAGGAGACGTTTGTTTTTCACGAGGGTCCGATATTTACAAATATTTTGCTGGCCGACGAGATTAACCGGGCGGAACCGAGGGCGCAGAGTGCGCTGCTCGAAGCGATGTTTGAGACGCAGGTGAGTGTGGATGGGGTTTCGCGTCCATTGCCATCGCCTTTTATGGTGATAGCGACGCAGAATCCCGTGGATTTTTCGGGTACATTTCCGCTTCCCGACAGCCAGCTGGACCGGTTTTTGTTCCGCATATCGATGGGGTATCCCGATGAGACAGCGGAACTCGATATTTTGCGCAACGCGACAGTTGTACCCGAAATCCAGCCTGCGCTGACGGAACAGGATATCCGGCGGTTGCTGGTGTATGTCGATCAGATACGTGCGACTGACGATATCATGCAGATGATTTTGGGTCTGGTGCACAAGACACGTGAAAATGCGCAGATTGCGCAAGGCGCATCGACGCGGGCGATGATCGATTTGCTGCGTGCGGCTCGTGCGAGGGCGCTCTTTCATCAGCGCGATTTTGTATTGCCGGACGATATTGCAGCGCTTGCGCCTCAGGTGTTGTCGCACCGCATTCGTTTAACTGCGCGAGCCAGCAGTCATCCGGTCGAACTCATTGAGGCGATGATCTAAAGCCCGGATGCGGGCGTTGTGGATCATTCGCCTTGCTGCGATTCGGCGGGGGGCTCGTAATCCAGCTTGTTGTTTTCGTCGCGGCCATAAACGCCATCTGGAGCCACATAGCAGAATTTGTAGGAGGCTTCGAGGTCGTCGCGGCAGGTATAGCTTTTACGGCAGTCTGAGTTCTTTTTGCATTTTTTCAGGCAGTAGCTCAGGTCTTTTTGAAAGAATACACAGACGGAATCCTCGGGGCATTCTTCATCCGTTTCACAGCTCGATACGAGGCAGTAACCGCCTGGGGAATCGAGGTCGCACATCGTTCCTGTGGGGCAGTCGTTTGAGGTCTCGCATTTGTCGCCGACGGCGGCTTCGCATCCGATTAAAAGCAGTGAAATGGCAAGCAATATCAATAATAGTTGTTTCATGTCGATGGTATACCCTGGTAAAGCAAACCCAAATCTGACAGCCCTTATAGTGATTCTGCACCGCAGGGGCAAATGGAAATTATCCAAACATTGACAAGATGACGCGTCGGGATGATAAAACGCTCGCCTGTTCGTGGATCTGAGCGCTCGCACGGGCGACCAAACGGGGTCGCCCCTACTCGCTTCGGGGCTCCAAGCTCTAAAATCCAAGCTCAATAGAAGGATACACAAAATGCTAATTGATCCGCTTCCCAATCATCAAACCATCGCCGTATTTGGCCTTGGTGCTTCGGGTATTGCAGCAGCCCGGCTGTTGTCAAAGTTTAACAAAACCGTTGTCGCATCAGACAGTGCCGATGAATCCAAACGATCCGAATTCGAATCGAAGCTTCCGGCGGGGACGCGCCTGATTTTGGGGCACAACGAAATTGCAGATGCAACAGTGATTGTGACCAGCCCGGGTCTTGAGCCGAGCTCGCCGATATTTGAAGAGGCGCGTGCGAAGAATATTCCGGTGATCGCCGAACTGGAGCTTGGGTTTCTGGCGACTACCAGGCCGATCGTCGCGATTACGGGAACCGATGGAAAAACCACGACGACAACGCTGACGTCGCATATTCTCAATGCGTGCGGCGTGCGCAACAAGATGGGTGGAAATGTCGGCATTCCGTTGTGTCAGGTTGTGATGGAGGAGGATGAGCCCGATTGCTTTGTCGTGGAGACGAGTGCATTTCAGCTCGTGTTTTGTCCGGAATTTCGGCCGCATGTGTTGATTGCAACGAATATTGCTGAGGATCACAGCGAGTATTTTAAGGGCGACTGGCAGGCATACGTGGGGACGAAACGCAGGCCGCTTGGCGTGATGGGTGAAAGTGATGTCGCATTTTTGAATGCTTCGGATCCCGAGATTTGCAAATGGTCGCAATACACGCAGGCGCGATGTGGCTGGTATGGCAGTGATCGCAAGGATATCCCGGATAACGCAGGAGATTTTGCGTGGTTTGAGGGACAGACCATTTACTTTAGCCACAACGGACAAAATCATGTGCTGCCCTATGCATTTCCGCAGTTCAAAGGCATTCACAATGTGATGAACATCATGGGTGCGGTGCTTGCGTCGCTTGCGATGGGCTGCAGGTTTGAGGCGATTGCCGGGGCGATTGGAAGTTATCAGCTGCCGCATCATCGCATTGAGCATATCTGCACGGTTGAAGGCGTAGAATTCATCGATGATTCGAAGGCGACGAATCCGCATGCGGGTATGGCTGCGCTTGCAGCGATCGACAAGCCGACGGTTTTGATCGTGGGCGGCGTCGATAAAGGTCTTTCGCTGACTGCGTGGATCGATGACATGCAAAAGAATGTTCGCCAAATCATGTTGATTGGCGCGCTGACCGAACGGTTCCTGCGAGAGGCCAGATGGGGGGACAAGCCTTGTCCCATCACGCTTTGCACGACGCTGGAAGAAGCCGTGGAACGCGGATATGAGTATGCGAAGGCGCATGGCTGTGAGGTGGTGATGCTGTCGCCGGGCTGTTCGAGTTATGATATGTTCAAGAGCTATACGCAGCGCGGCGATGTGTTTGCGGATGCGGCACGTCGTTTAAAATAGCGGTTTTGTTGGTATCGTACCGAAGGGCGCGGCGTATTGAGCGACAGCGAGATAGACGCGCCGCGAGCGCGTACCGAGCGCAGGGGCACCCCGAAAGGGGCGCCCCAAAGCGAGGTAGCGCCGCCCCCAAAAATATCCGGACGAATGAATTATGAAAGGCATACTCATCGCATTTGAAGGCATCGATGGTGCCGGGAAATCCACGCAGATACGCATGCTGGCCGAGCATCTGAGGGCGCTTGGGCATACCGTCTGTGTGACGGCTGAGCCCACCAAAGGCCAGTTCGGGCAAAAGATTCGCGAAGCGGCCAACAGCCATCATCGTCTGTCGCCCGAAGCGGAGAGGGAGCTGTTTGTGCTGGATCGGCGCGAGCATCTTGAAACGTGCATTTTTCCGGCGATTGCGCGAGGTGAGATCGTTATCAGCGACCGTTATCTGTATAGTTCGGTGGCGTATCAGGGTGCGCGATATGACGAAACCGGGGCAGATCCGGCGACGCTTCAGCACGAAATCTATGTTCAGAATCGTGCATTTGCGCCCGAGGCCGATATTCTGGTCTATATGAAACTCGACGTCGATACGGCGATTTCCCGCATCAGTGCAGGGCGTCAGTCGATGGATGCGTTCGAAACGCGGAACAATCTGATAAAAGTTGCGGAAGCATTTGAGCGCTTTATTCCCAAACATCCGCATGCGATTGTGATCGATGCGATGCAGCCGCCGGAGGTGATTGCGGCGTCTTTGTTTGACCAGATTCGGGGCTGTCTGGAATAAGGGCCGCGGCTGTTTTGGCGAGCGGGCGCGATTGCGCGGGTGAACGCAGCCGTCCAAAAGATAACTGGGAATTATGATTATTCAGGTAAGCGAAACAGACCGCGATATGCGTCTGGATGCGGTGATCGCGTCGAACTGCGGGGACGTCAGCCGGGCGCAGATCAAAAAGATCATCGAAAGCGGCGGCGTATTGGTCAACGATGTCGTCTGTCTGAAAGGATCGCGGAAGTGTCAGGCAGGGGATACGCTGTCGATCGATATTCCGGAGGCAGCTGAGACGGGTGTGCCTGTGCCGCAGTCGGACATTGCATTTGAGATCGTGTATCGGGATAACGATATATTTGTGATCAATAAACCAGCGGGTCTTGTCGTGCATCCGGGGGCGGGGCATTTGGATCATACGCTGGTGAATGCGCTGGTATCGATGGATCCTGGCATTGCCTGTGTTGGGGATCCCGAACGTCCGGGAATTGTGCACCGTCTGGACGCCGAAACAAGCGGTTTGCTTGTCGTTGCCAGAACGCAGCGTGCCTATGAGGCGCTCACGCCGATGTTTGCGCGGCACGATGTTTACCGCATTTACCGGGCCATTTGTTATGCGCCGCATCTGGCCCAAAGCGGACGATTTGATACGCCGTATGGCCGCCATCCGACGCAGCGCATCAAGTATACGTCGAGATTTGAATCGCCCAAACGAGCGATAACCGATTATTGGGTGGTTGATCGCAATGCGCAGGGATATGCGCTTGTGACCTGTCGTCTGGAAACTGGTCGCACGCATCAGGTGCGCGTGCATCTGAGTGAGCATCATGCGCCGATTCTGGCGGATCCGTTGTATGCGACGGGGCCGGCGGCGAATCACAAAGCCATCCGCCGGCTGGCGCTGCATGCCCAGAGACTGATGTTCGATCATCCGATAAGCGGTGAGCGGTGCGACTTTGCTGTACCGTATCCGGCTGATTTTCTGGCGGCGCTTGAAAAACTGCGGCTGACGACAGACCTGACGGATGATGGTGGTTCGATCTGGTGACTGAGATGTATGACAAAAATGTCATAAGTGTGACAGACGGATCACAGCCATAAGACCTCGCGTTGCAGGAATCGTGGTGCTGTAGACAGAAAAAAACTAAAAAAACAATGGAATAAAAGTAACTGTTTCGTTTTGACGCATTGGCATGTGATCTGCAGTTAGTTAAATTTTGTGCACGACAAACAGAGCAACGAGTTCTGTAAATGAGGATTGCTGGATTATGATATGTGTTGCTTCTGTTTGAGGCATTCGATACAAATACAGAACGGATATGATTAGTTTCTGACAGATTTTGCCGGATGGCAGACTGTATCAGAAAAGAAAAGAGGAGTAGTGCTATGATTTTAAAAGACTGTTTGAAGGTTTTTGTTGGTGCGATTGGTACGATAGCGGGCATTGGTTTGCTTTCGACCGGATGCGATGACGGGGATTCCGGCAACAGCAACAACAGACTGAGCCAGGCAGAGATTCAGAAGTGCTGCGGCGCGGACAATGGTTCGAATGAGTACATGGAGTGCGTGAAGGATTATTCTTCCAATGGCGTATGCTCCAGTCAGAAAGAGAACCATGATTTGCCGGCCTATTATGGTCCGAATCCCTACGCCAGCCAGGAAGTGATCGATTGCTGCGGTGCCGATTCATCGGCAGACGGCTGGCAGGCATGCGCCGACGATTATATCGCCAATGGCGTTTGCGCTGATAAGCCAATCGATGAACCTCTCCCGACCTATTATGGTCCGGATCCCTACAGCAGCCAGGAAGTGATCGATTGCTGCGGTGCCGATTCATCGGCAGACGGCTGGCAGGCATGCGCCGACGATTATATCGCCAACGGTGAATGCAACAATAACCTGCCGACCTATTATGGTCCGGAACCTGTCGATCCAAATCTGGTCGCTTGCTGCGGCAGCAATCCGGATGCAGATGGCTATGATGTCTGCGTTGAAGAGTACAACGCAAATGGCGGTGATTGCTTCGCAACCGATTACGGTCCTCAGCCTGCTGTTGAAGATTGCTGCGGTCCAAGAGAAGATTCGGCCGAGTGGAATGCATGCGCAGATGCCTACATCGCCAACGGTGAATGCAAGAACCTGCCGACCTATTATGGTCCGGAACCCGTTGAGTCGTAATCGCTCATAATTATCAGGTACAACAGGCGTATACTGTGATGCGCAGTATGCGCCTTTGTTTTACTGCGTATCTTCCGGAATTCCGCTTCAATTCTTCACCTTATTGCTTACTGCTTATGGCCTATAGCTTCATCATTGGGTGAACTCCGCCATAAGCCATAAGCCATAAGCCATAAGCCATAATCAGTTCATCCCCCGGAAGAGCAACATTTTGCTTATCATTTCATGTTATTTTAACTTTCATAAAGGACATATCCATGACCGACCCCAGACTTAAGATATATCGTGCTTTAATGTGGACTCGCCATAAACTGCGCACAGCTGTGAACCGCGACGAACACGAACTGCGCTATCTGTTTTTTGAAGTATCGCGCCGCTGCAATATCCATTGCCGTTACTGCGGCAGCGAATGTACAAACCATGAGCGCGACCACGAACTCACGGCCGAAGAGTGGATGGCCATCACCGACCAGCTGGCTGAGGATTTCGACCCACCCCGCGTGATGA
>CAMKRB010000012.1 GCA_946415045.1 uncultured Myxococcales bacterium | reverse complement strand
CACGCAATCTGGCAACCGTCGTTTATGCCCGGCTGCAGACTGCCGATTATGCTTCGATTAATCATGAATTTCTCTCGGATGAGGTCGCACGTTTTATCCAGCAGATCGATTCGCAAAAAGCAAAACTGACGCGAGCCGAAGATCTGTTGCTCATTTCATGGGATGAAACGAGCCGTGTGATTTGGCAGGGATTGCCGGAATACATCGATCCGATTCACCATCAGCCCAAAACAGCAGTCGAAAGCCCCGAAACCTGGATGCTCATGTTTAAAGAGATTCAGAGCGAGCTTGCTGAAACCGCAAAACTGATTGCTCCCGAGCCTGAACAGCCGCTCAATAAGCGCGGAAAACCCTATCCGCCTTTCATTTCCGGTGTGCTCGAAGAATTGCACGCGCCCTCCAGAATCGATGAAGCTGAACAAAGCCTCCTCGCCATCTCGGAGCTCGAAGCGCATATGGTTGCTATCCGCGATGAATTGCTGCGGCTCTGTAAACAGGGGGCCTGCAGGAGTTTTCCCGAAGCAGAACTCGCCAATTCCCCGCGATCAAGCGCATGGGTCGTTTCGTGGCGACAAAGTCCATCGAATGAGCGCACGCTTGGGCATTCCCTTATCGTGATTAAATTGTGCCTGCTGCACCTCAGCCGTCAGGTTCAGCGATTGAGCGAGATTTATGCGTGGTTTGCCGAGACTACAAATGTCGATTTGACGTGGAAAAAGCTCAAGTCATGGCAGCGCATCTGGACGCTTTATGCCGAACCCAATGGCACGTATGCGAGCTTTTTGCGCAATGTCGCTTCGCTCGACAGGAGCATTGCAGATATGGCTGTAATGCAGAAAAAACGCGCTGAATCCGAGGTCCTTCACCGCATTCTGGTTGTCCAGGACAGGTTTTTTGATCTCACGCTTGATTATGCGCGTTTTTTGGATGCGCGTTCGGTGGTGCCAGTTTCTTTCGATACGCTTACCGAAACCTGGGATAACCTCGATCAGCAGCTGATAGCCATCGAAAAAGTGACGCTTGAACGGGATATTCAGGCGCATCCTGAACTCAATACAGAGAAGGCATCCAAACGACGCCAGCAGGCAGACATTCCGCGCTAACTGTGGAGCTTTTCAGCTTTTGGAAGTCGTTAAAATGGGCGAGGAATCGCTCGGGACCTTCGAGTACGAGCGCACATCTGGGCGTGATATAGTGGCAGGGAATGGTCGTTTTGGCGTGGATGCGCATGGCCAGATCTGCGGCTTCGTCACCGTCGATGGTATAGAATCCGCCAACCGGAATCAGCAGGATATCGATTGTACCCAGCGATGCAATTTGCGCGTCCGACAGGATTTCACCGCAGTCCCCCATGTGACATAGCCGAATGCCGTCGGCTTCGATGATTTTCATCCCCACGGTTCCGCCAAATTTTGTTCCGCCGAATTTGTCGTGAAATACAGTGACTGTGCGGATATCGAGCGAATCGTCGTGCCAGCGGTTGCGAACGACAACGGGAATATTTGTCAAGTCGCCAAGATAGTTGTGATCGAGATGATCGTGAGTGATTACGGCAAAATCCGCATGGGTAGAGTAGGGTGGATAATTAAACCGTCCCTGAAAACTCATACCCAGATAGGGATCGATGATGATGCGCCGACCGTCGTTCAGATCGAGTGTAAATGTGGCGTGGGCTATGTATTGAATGCGCATGGCAAGCTCCTTGAGACGTTTTGGTGAGCTAATCATTCATCATATATGGATGTGTAGGAAATGTATACCTTTCCTACAGTTCTTTTTGGACGGCTGCGCCGTAAGCACATTTTTTCGCGGCTACGCGCCGCAGCGGGCAGGGGGTGTGCCACTGCGCACACCCCCTATTTGGGGTTTGAGTTCTATCCAATCCGGTTCACGCCTGTGAATCGCCATCTGGGCGAGCACAGGCGTGCGCGCCGACGTCGTGTCGGCGCGTGACAGATATCATGGCTTATCATGATGACCTTTAGTCTTTTGGTTAATGGCATATGTATGCAGGATATCATGATGAGCTTAAAACTTACCCGCCAACAGGACGTTGGCGGGCGCGTCGATGTAACGCCATGGACGGCGTTTCAGCGGCGCAATAGGAATACATAGAAAATAAGCCGGGGGGCGGGGGGCAGAGCCCCCAGACGCGCGGGGTTGCAAGGGGCGTTCGCGGAACAACGCCCCTTGCCGCCTGCGGCGCGTAGCCGCACCAATACATGAGCTTACGGCCACAGGCCGTCAAAAAAACAAATGTAGGAAAGGTATATTATTATTGACAATAAAAGTCCAAACGATTACAAGGCCGCGCGGCGCGATGGGCGCGCCGGTTCAACATATACGCGCAGCCAGTTGGGACGGACGAAAGTCAGGTCTGTTGGGGCTGCAGGAGAAAAAAATGGCTAATGTAGAGTTAAAAGGTGTTGTGCGCAAGGCCGGTAAAAAAGGCGACAGCCGCAAACTTCGTGCTGCCGGCAGCATTCCTGCCGTCGTTTATGGTCACAATGTGGATTCGATCGCTGCAAGCGTGAATCCTGCCGATCTGGCCAAAGTGCTTTCGACCGAATTCGGTCCCAACATCGTTTTCGATCTCGTTCTCGACGACAATGGCAAAGAAGTGCGTCACGCTGTGATGGTGAAATGCGTACAGCGCAATCCGCTCAGCCGCCGTATTATTCATGCCGATTTTTATGCCATCGATCCAGCCGCCAAAGTTTCGGTCCGCGTTCCGCTCCGTCTCGATGGCCGTGCAGCTGGTGTGGCTCTTGGTGGTAAGCTGCGCTGTGCAGCCCGCGATGTCGTTGTTTCGTGTCTGCCCAAAGACATCCCGACCGAAGTCGTTTTCGATGTCACCCCGATGGGCATCAAGGATCGCGTTCAGATCAGCGCCGTTCCCCGTCCGAATGGCTGCGAATTTGTCTATGGCGACGATTTCCTCGTTGCCGAGATTTATCCGCCCCGTTCATAAGATTTCTGCATGATAGCTCAAAACCCGGATCCCCGCGATCCGGGTTTTTTTTGTCCGTGGGTTTACCCACATTTAAAATATGCCGCCCCTGCGGGGCTCTGGCAGTGACGCACCTTTTGGTCGAGTTTGATCCCGTGGGTACACTTTGAGATTGCGGGCGGTCGAGATTGGGGGCGTTGCGGGGGCTGGCCCCCGCATCGGGGGTAGGCGCGTATGCGCGCAGCTGTTGAGACGTGCGATCGCGCGTCTCACAGCGAGCACATAGCGCCGCAGGGGGTGTCCCCCACACGCAAACACCCACATATCCTACGTTTAACGCTGTATTTTTCTTGAAAAAACGAATGGTTATAATTGCCCAAACCGGCGCAAATGGTGTAGATAAAAAAGATCGGGTGTGTTCATTGAGGAATGCACAGGTTGTGAATGATGAGTGATGAAGCATTACTGTTAGTAGGTCTGGGAAATCCGGGGCCGGAATATGCATCGACCCGTCATAATGCGGGTTTTATGTTGATGGATTTGTTGTGTGAGTCGTGTGGCTGTACGATGACGCAGAGCAAATTTCAGGGCATTTTCGGCACGGCGCGGATAGGTGGGCGATCGGTGTATCTGCTCAAGCCCCAGACCTTTATGAATCTGAGCGGACGCAGCGTCGTTGCGTGTATGAATTTTTATCATCTGCCGATTGGGCAGGTGCTTGTGATTCACGACGAACTGGATTTGCCGGTGGGGGATTTGCGCGTGAAATTTGACGGCGGTTCGGGCGGGCACAATGGCCTGAAGTCAATTATCGAGCTCACGGGCAGCCAGGGGTTCGGGCGAGTGCGCGTCGGGATCGGAAGACCGCCGCATGGGGATGTCGTGAACTATGTGCTTGGGAACATCCCGCAGGATGATATAGAATCGTTCAACGCATGTCTTAAAATCGGAGTCGACGCGGTTAAGACCTATATTGCAAGGGGTTGCGAGGCTTCGATGCGTTTTTGTAACGGCTTGTATAAAGCCAAAAAGAAGGAGGAGGCTATCAGAAATGGACAGTCTGAATAGTATCGTTAAGAATCTGGTCTACTTTGGGGTTCCTGCTGCGGCAATCCTGGCGATTGTATTTTCGCTGGTGAAATCGAAGTGGGTTGTCAAACAGGACCCCGGAACCGACCGCATGGTGCAGATTTCGGGATTTATTCACGAAGGTGCCATGGCGTTTTTGAAGGCGGAATATAAAGTTCTTGCCGTATTCGTTGTGATCGTCGCGGCTTTGCTTGCGCTCGTGAACATGACGAATCCCGACAGCAGCCCGTTGATCGCACTGTCGTTCGTCGTTGGCGCGATTTGCAGCGCGACCGCAGGTTTCTTTGGTATGCGCATTGCGACCAAGGCAAATGTCCGCACGGCAAGTGCCGCTCGTAACGGACTCAAGGATGCTCTGGCTGTGGCATTCAGCGGCGGCGCGATTATGGGTATGATCGTCGTTGGCCTCGGTCTGCTCGGTATCATTAGCCTGTTCCTGATCTATACCAAGGTTTTTGAAGGTGCCGCCATGTCGAAAATCCTTGAGGTATTGACTGGATTCAGCTTTGGTGCGTCGTCAATCGCTTTGTTTGCACGTGTCGGCGGCGGTATCTACACGAAAGCCGCAGACGTAGGCGCTGATCTCGTGGGCAAGGTTGAAGCCGGCATCCCCGAAGACGATCCCCGCAACCCCGCTGTTATTGCCGATAACGTCGGTGACAACGTCGGCGATGTCGCCGGTATGGGTGCAGATCTTTTCGAGTCCTATGTGGGTTCCATCATTGGTTCGGCCGTTCTGGGTGCTGCACTTTGGGCCGGTTCAGACCAGATGTGCGCTGTCGTGCTGCCGTTTTTGCTCGCAGCTACCGGTATTATCGTCAGCGTTTGCTGCACATTCCTCGTTCGCAGCAAAGACGAGAAATCCAATCCTCAGCATGCACTCGATCGCGGCACCATTTGTGCTGCTGTGATCACCGCTCTGGCTTCGTTCGGCATTGCCTACCTCGTTCTGCCTGCTGGTGGTCTGCCTATCGAAATCCCCATCTACAGCGAAACACACCTCGTTACCCCGCTGATGATCTTCCTCACCATGACGGGTGGTCTGATTGCCGGTACGCTCATTGGCAAGTTCACCGAATATTACACGTCCGATTCGTATCAGTCGGTAAAAGACATTGCGAAAGCCTCCGAAACCGGTTCTGCAACCAACATCATTCAGGGTCTGGCCGTTGGTATGAAATCCAGCGTTATTCCCGTGATGCTGATTTGCGTCGCACTGTTTGTGGCTTATATGACCTCTGGTCTTTATGGTATCGCACTCGCAGCTCTCGGTATGCTCGCCACAACCGGTATTCAGCTCGCCGTTGATGCCTATGGTCCGATCGCCGATAATGCCGGTGGTATCGCAGAAATGAGCGGACTTCCCGAAGAAGTTCGTGGCCGTACAGATAAACTCGACAGCGTGGGTAACACCACAGCCGCTATTGGTAAAGGTTTCGCAATCGGTTCGGCCGCTCTGACCGCTCTGTCGCTGTTCGTTGCCTATGCAACCGTGATGGGGCTCAAGGCCATCGATGCCATGAATCCGCTCGTCGTCATCGGTCTGTTTATCGGTGGTGTGCTGCCGTTCTGGTTCAGCTCATTGGCAATGCTCGCCGTTGGCCGCAGCGCTCAGGATATGATCGTCGAAGTTCGCCGTCAGTTCAGGGAGATCCCTGGTCTTCTCGAAGGCAAGCCCGAAGCAAAAGCCGATTATCAGAAATGCGTTTCGATTTCGACCAAAGCCGCTATCCGTCAGATGATTATGCCGGGCGTCATCGCCGTTGTTGCGCCGATTATTGCTGGCGTGCTTGATGTTATGCTCGGTACACATGGTGCCATCCTCGGCGGTATGCTCGTCGGCGTCATGATTACCGGTGTTGTGCTCGCCATCTTTATGGCCAACGCTGGCGGTGCCTGGGATAATGCCAAGAAATACATCGAAGGCGGCAATCACGGCGGTAAGGGCAGCGAAGCCCACAAGGCTGCAGTTGTCGGTGATACCGTTGGTGATCCGTTCAAGGATACAGCAGGTCCGTCGATCAATATTCTCATCAAATTGATGAGCGTTATTGCACTCGTTTTGGCTCCGACCCTTTCTCATCTCAATGCAAGCAAGGCTGGTGAGCCTGCGACCGTTGGTGAGGCTGCAGCAATTGAAGCCCCGGCAGCCATTGCAGAAGCTCCGGCAGCCGAATTAAAGGCAGCTCCTGGTGATCCGAAATTCCGTCGTCCTGCCCCCGGTGAGCATCCAAGACGTGATTTCGATCGCGGCCGTCGTTTTCCCGATCGCGGTGAGCGCAAACTGCCTTCCGCACCCGCAGCAGCACCTGCACCTGCACCTGCAGCAGCACCTGCACCCGCAGCAGCACCTGCACCCGCAGCAGCTCAGGTCCCGGCAGCCTAATCATCCATTTCCGCAGTCCTTTGGACTGCAGAATCCGCATCTCTGATGCTCTAAATCCGCAGTTGCAATGCATCTGCGGATTTTTTTTACCCATTGTTTAAAACGGCTTGCATATTTCTGCTATGTCAGTCATTTTTGCGCGAGTAAATTCTTTGTGGCCGTTTTGAGGGTGACGATGGCGAAAGACAATTGTATCAAACAGGTTCAGGAGTTCATGGTGGTGAGCCCCGATGCCGATGGATTGCCAAGCGAATTGGCCGAGAATCCGGTAGTGTCGGCACCTGGAGCAGATGTACAGCCTGCACCACCCAGTGATGCCGCGCCCGAAAACGATCCCTATGCCGGCCCCCGGGATTGGGTTATCAAGTGGTTTGGCCCTTTCTTTTCTGCCAAAATGCCGCAACGCCGTGCTTCAGGGCTTTACCTCATCTATGTCGGCAACTATCCGCTGTTTGTCAGCTCAAGCGCCAATATCCTCATTGCACTCACCCGCCATCTGATGTTCAACGGTCATCAGGCAATTCCCATCGATTTGCTCGGCCGTGAAATCATGCACTACACCAGCCTCTATCAGCAGCCGCTCAGCATCAAAACCGGTTTGCTGTTCGAAAATAACAAGCTGATTCACCCGCGTGACTACATCTATTGTTATCGCCGTGCAGCAGCCGCACTTGCCTATTGCCATGCCATTCCGTGCAACAAATATGCGCGTCTTTCCTACGAATTCGATGCACTCACGCTCACAAACACCGGCAAGTTCTTCCCGCTCAAAGAGCAGTTCCACGCCGAGCCGTCCCCCAATCGCGAAAATGTTAGCCCCAAATAATGTTTTTTTTTGAACGCGCGTCTATGGCCCTGTTGGCCATACGCCGCGCCAAGCCGGCTATCTGCGATACGCCGGCTTTTTTTATCACGATTCATCATGCATTTTGACACATGCGGTCATTTACTGCTAAAATAGAACTGCGTGTTGACGCGAACATTGCATGGAGCCAATTATGAAAAGAATTAGAAAGATTGCTTTTTTACTTGCTTCATCAGCGGCGATCAGTGCCGGTTGTACGACCGAGATTGACGATGACTCGCTGCGCGCGGGTGCAATCAAAATCAATCTCGACGAGGTCACGAGCGATGAGCTCTATCCCACAGCAGGCGATGAAATCGACTGGAAGATGATATTCCTCCCCGCACCGGGCGACGTGATCATCGATACTTTCTGGGATGAGTCGGCGAGCATTTTCAATATCAAGGTTGGTTTATACGATCGATTCGGCATTCTCATCGATGAGGTGTCGCGCGAAACTGCAGCAGGCAAATGCGTGCTCCGTGCATTTACGCCCGAGTCCGGTCTGCATTATATCAAAATTACTGGCGGAAGCGGTCGTTCCATCTATTCCATCAACGTCGGATTTGAAGAGAATCCCGATGGTTTTACAGCGCCAACAGCTGCGCCGACCTGGCAGCCGTATCTCGATTTCGACGCTGAAGTCGAGGCAAATAAGAAAAACGCCGGTAAATCCGGTGGCGGCGGCGGTGGCAGTAGTTCTGGCGGTGGCGGTGGTGCCGGTGGCGGTGGTGCCGGCGGTGGCGGTGGTGCCGGCGGCGGTGGTGGTGCTGGCGGCGGCGGCGGTGATGCCGGCGGCGGCGGTGATGCCGGCGGTGGCGGTGGTGTCGTTTTGCCAACTGCAGCATCCGGTGGCGTGGCGCTGCCTACGGCTGCAGCTGGTGGTATCGCATCCGCAAGCGGTGAAACCGGACCAACCATCGTTAAACCCGCTGGCGGTGGCGGCGGTTACTCCCCCGGTGAAGTGCGCACCATCAATACAAAAGGTTCCGCTGTCGCCAGTCAAAAAGAAGAAATCAAGCCTATTGTCGGTGATCTCAAGGGAAAATACACTAAAATCGAAGCTGAAGTCATGTCTGTCTCCTCTCAGAAAAAAGGTGCTCAGATTAAACTCAATGTCGGAAGCAAAGACGGCGTAAATGAAGGCGCTGTCGGCGATATCTATGTCGATGGCAGTATTCTCGAAGGCGGCCGCTTTAAGGTTACTAAAATTCTGCCCACCAGCTGTATCGCGCTCACAAACGCAAGCCCGGCTGATGTCAAAAAGGCCAACAGATTCGTCGTTAAATCCCCTGAATAGTTCACATCCTCTGTTCTGGTCGCTGTTTCATTAACTTTTTTTCCATCGACTTTGGCACGTCGATTGTATTATCGCTGACACGGCGGTCTTCACTCTCACGCCGCCGGTTGGGCCCATCACCTTGAGTTCTGTTGTCAGTGAGCTTTTCCATAAAGGAGTCGGTTATGGCTAAAAAAATACTTTTGTCACTGGCCGCAATCGCAGCTTTCGCTGCTGCCGGTTGTTCCGAAAAAACAATTGAATACAACTCAAATTCCGGAGTGAATGGATCCCGCGACTCCGCCAGCCAGTTACTTATCGATACCAGCTATACCGAAGATATCTCCGCGCCTAAAGGCGATAATGAAGACTGGTACTACTTCGTTCCTCCCGAAGAAGGTTTCATTGGCGTCAGAGTCTTCATCGATCACCCACAGTCTCTTATCGCGACCATCACCATTCGCGACAGCTTCGGAAAACCTGTCAACTCCATGCAGACAAACCATTCCGAAAACACTTACGAATTCGAAAAGTTTGAAGTCAAACCCGAACGTTATTTCGTCTCCCTCATCACTACCGACGGTGAAAGCAACTATACCCTGCGTGCAGATTTCGAGCTGCCCCCGCCTCCTGTTATCGAAGATCCCGTCGTTGAAACACCGTCCTCCACAAGGCCCAGAAAGCCGCCCATCGGCGGTTCAAATCAGCCAGCGCCTGAACCTGATACTGCGAAACCTACCATCGCCGGTACAATCGTTCTCGTGACCCCGCGAGGTGAAAATCTTTCCGAAATCAAAATCAATGGCATCGGTAAAAATAAGGGCGTGAAAGCTGGTGCCAAAGCCTATCTCCGCGGACTCAACCGAAAAGTCGATCTCTATAAGTGCCTCAATACATCCTGCACTGGAACCGTTAAGGCAACCTCCGAAGAATTGACCCACTACGACAAAGTTGACGTCGAAGTCGAATAATCCGGCTGCAAATGCGATCTGCCTACTTCTTTGCTTTTACCCTGTTCATTGCTGCATCCTGTGGATGTAGCAGTGAACCTGTCCAGGTTGGACGCATTTCCCCAAATCTTCCCAACCAGAATTTGGATGCCGGCGATGGCTCTATGCATTCAGACTCCCGGCCTGTGCTCAATGAGCCTGTTCCTCAGGATATCGCGCTTGAATTGTGTCAATTCAGTCGTGGCGCATTCCCAAACTGGATGCAATATCTGTCAATCATCCCCTATCTTGCGCCCAACGAGGCCAGCGCCCTCCAGTATATGGCCGAGCAACTTCTCGCCGAAATCCCAATGCATGATCGCGCACGATATCTGGCTGTTTCTGAATTCATTGCACAGAATACGATCTGTTCGCTGCACGATTCAGAGGTAGGCCGCGATCAGACCGGTGCTCTGGCTTTCTCGTTTGCACAGCAATATCCTGTGGTTCCCAATATACCAGATGCCGATTGCCGGGATCTCACCGACGCATGCATTCAAAAGTGGGTGATTCTGCTCACAAACCACTGGAAGAGAGATTACCGCGATCAGCAAATTTCTATTGTTCTGCAGCCAGACAGCTCTTCACGGCACTACATCATGCGCTCCAATATCGACAGATCCTATGCATTGCCGCTCAAGATCCGCTCCTTCTGGCTCGCTTTGGAACAATTTGATTTCGATTTGGCTTCGCATCATCTTGCGCTCATCTGTCAATCCGATGTCGAAAAATGTACAAATTTACGTGCGCATCTCGACACCGATCTTGAATTCGCCAGACAAACTGCTGCATTGTTTGAACAACAGGTTTCTGTCGATAACATTCGGTTCCAGGCCGTTTCGCTCACCGGAAACAGCGGTTATGTCGCTGCCGAGCTCTCTCTCAGCCACCACGGAAACGGTCATTTCAATCACATCGTGCTCAAGACCGATGAGCTCAAACCACAGTATTGTGAATTACAGGCTTCCCGCAGCTACATCACCAGCGATCCGCTCGCGCTTCCGCCAGGATCGCAAGCAAAATCGTGGTGTATCCTGCGAAAAAATACTTCACCTCAAATCAAATTCAGCACGATCATTGCCGATTATTTTGAATAATATCTGAACTCATTTGTTTACTCTATGCTCGCTTTCAGCGAGTCTTTTGTTTGAAGGAGTAGGTCAAGTATATGAGTTCATGCAAAATCGCGTTATTTGGTGCGGCTATCATGCTGGCAGCGTCCGGACTTGCGGGATGTACCGAACCTGAAATTGCCCAGGTTCTCGATGATTATTGTCAGTTCCACAAGGATTGCGGATATGCAACGGTGACGCAGTTCAAACACAGCATTTCGGGATGTGAGCGCTTCCACAAGGATTTGCTTAAACAATCCTCAGATGGTCAGCCGTCCGGTTGCAAGGATCAGGTCGAGGACTTCTTTATCGACTTTATGCACGCACAAATGGCAGCCGGATGCAGCGCTGATCTCATGCAAAGCCTGAATCAAAGCCCCGCGACTCAGCAACAGCTCACCAACATGCTCGCATGCACTCAGAACGGCGGAACCGCGTCCGAAGCCGTCGCATCTATGGGGCTCAACATCATCGAACGCCTCGATCTCGACGTCAATCACATGTCGAACGAAGTTTGCACCACGATCGTCCAAGCCATTATTCCAAATCAGGAAGACCGCGTGAATATGGTTTGCGGCATGGATCTCAGCAAAATCGATGTCGAAACATGTAATTCACTGTTTGAAGCGCTCGAAGCGCAGAACCTGTTCTCATTCCCGAACCTCGATTACCGCAAGCGTGTCTGCGGTCTGTTCAAACGTGCCGATCCCGCCTAGCGCATTCTATTGTATATTTTTATTTTGCGCCGCTACCTCGCCTGCGCTCGGTACGCGCCGCTCAAAGCCGCTACCTCGCCTGCGCTCGGTACGCGGCTTTTTTATATTACTTTTACTGCTATCAAATATTTTCAATATATTGTCAGATTGTCTCACCCCAACTATGGTGATTGCCGTTTTAGTTTACCACTGGCATCCGATGCTCCTGGCCAATGCCCGTGATGTTTGTTCTATCAGCTGAATTGGCAGCATGCGAATGGCTACGCGATAATCGCTGCCACCGTCTATGCGCCGCCGCAGCTCTTCTACAAGACGTGAAAAATCGTAATCGACAACCGGAATCCCCGCCAGATGCTGGCTCATTTCGATGGCTCTCAGGTGGGACTGGACTTCGGATGCATTGTTTTCCTGACGATGATAATTCAGACTCACATGGAGCTTTTCAATAAACTTGCGCAAACGTTTGCGCCGTTCTTCGATGCCGCTCTGAATGCAGGCAATGCCCGCTCGGATCAGCTTTTCGTAATAGCTGCCTCTGAATATGGGTAACCTGACGTTTTCGTACCAGATGCGGAGCAGTTCCAGATTTGAAATATACAAACAGGTCGTTTCTATCTTTTGATCTGGACGATGAATCTTGGCCGGATTGAATATCGTTTCGACATTCTGCGTCGGCGTGCAGCTCACCAGCATATTGTTTTCGACATTTCGGGTGAGTTTGGTTCCGGCCGCAATCACGCAGCCAAATCCCACATGGACGGGGCTGACGATTTGTGTCTGTCCACCGATAAAAATCGGATGCTGGTTCAGAAACAGTCCGTTTGGTACATCGCCGAACAGTGATGCGAATTTATCACCGTTTGGTGTGAAATTATACAATGCCATGCACGATCCGACTTCGGAATGATTGCGGCGGCTTGAACCGCCGGTCAGCAGGGCATCACAGAAATTGATGAGCGATCCCAGAACGACATCCGGAAATAGTATTGTTTGCTTTAGACCAACCGTATGACCCAATTCTACGCCTTCTTCGAGCAGACAGCCTTCGCGGATTTCGGCGCCGCCTCGCACGATCACATCATTCAGAATTGTACATTCTCGGTATGTTCCATGCATCAGTGTGCAATTGCGTCCGATTTGAGCATTTTGTACAAATGCACCACCACCAAGACCGATAATACTATTTCGACCAATAAATGTATCTTTTCCGTGCAGAACTGTACCGGGATACAGACGAACGCCGCTTTCGATGCGGTTGGGATCGATATCTTCAACGACAACAGATGATGGCGAGGGGATGATGACGCCTTTGTTCTGAAGAACAGATATCATTTCTTTATCTCCTTGCCATCCTTGTATTCAGCAGTTCGCCATACCGATCCATTCTCACGGTACCACGTCCAGGTGCCCTCGCGTTTGCCTGCGACAAACGAACCTTCTCCCTGCTTTTGTCCATTTTCATAGTAGTTCGTCCAAACGCCGCTTTCCACACCGTTTTCGAAAGATCCTTTTTCGCGCAGTTTGCCGCTCTGATATTGATATGTCCACTCACCATCGCGGCGGCCGTTGACAAAGTTTCCTGAACTGGATGTAACATTACTCGATGGATAAAATGTCTCCCAGAGTCCGGATTCCTGGCCGTTCTTGTATGCTCCCGTGAACTTTTTGCTGCCGTCTTCGTAGTATCCCGTCCATTTGCCCACGCGCTGGTCTATCTTGTATTCTCCCTCAAGCATCTTTTCGCCATTCGGATAATAGTATTCCCAGTCGCCGTTGAGATGTCCCAGATGTATCGATCCGGATTTCTCTTTTTTGCCGGTGTCGTTGTACCAGTTCCAGCGGCCTTCCCGCATTTTCACCGGATTGAGCGGTGAAATACGGTTGACAGAACATACCATACAACCGATCTCCCGGTTCTCTTCATCCACTGTGAAATCTGCACCAACGATCTCTGCACAGGTCGCGGCTTCGGGCTGCAACACTGCATTACCGCTGTATTCCAGTGACAGCCACTTTTTGCCGTTTTTAAGATAGAAATCCCACGTGCCCTCGCGATTGCCGTGCCCAAATCCTGGTGTGATGCGTCCCGACGATCGTTTCTTGCCATCCGAATAGTATTGTTCCTGGATGATATTCAGAAAGTTTGTATAGTCCGTTTCGTAGGAAAGATTCCCGGAATGCGCAAACTCCTTGCATTTTCCGGTTGGCATCCCATGATGATAGTTGCATTCGTCCGCAAGCCGGCCGTCCGAATAATTATAGAATGTCAGACCGTGATTGCTGCCATGCTCAAACCTCTGTTCGAACGATAGTATCCCGTTGTGAAACCATTGACGGCGATAGCCATCTATCCGGCCTTCGTCATCATACTGCACCTCGTTTACTTTGGTGCCGCTTTCCAGCCACTTCGTCCATATCCCCGTCTTTTTGCCATTTTTATATTCACCATCTTCGTGGGGATTGCCGTTGTGCCACCAGCTTTTGAATGTGCCGGTGCCATTCGTCACTCTCGATGTGCCATACGGATTCCCGTGGGTATCCTTGTATACAATCGTTCCATTGGGAATGTCGTCTACCACATTGTATTCTGCCAGAATCTCGCCGGTTGGATGGTATTCGCGAACCACACCGTTGATGCTGCCGTTCTTCATTGGCTTTTTGGCGCGAACTTCACCGGTGGCATAATAATCCACCGAAAGATAGACTTCGCCATTGTCGTTTTTGCAGTTCATCGTGAGCGTTTCGTGATTGTAGTCCAGATAGGCGGGAATCGGCGCATCGGGCTGACCATCGGGCTTGCACAATTCGAATGAACGTTTGTCGCTGATTCTGCCAACACCAGAATAATCCACGGTCATCCATTTTTGTCCGCTGACGGAATACAATGTCAGAGTGCCAACGCGTAAGCCATTCTCATCGGGAATGATGGCGATGCTGTATCCCTCGGAAACTTTTACACCGCTGGCGTTATACCATTCTGTCCAATATGCCTGTGACTTTTGGAACATATCGGATGGGCGATCGTCGGTCGGAATGGGACGATCGAAATTGCGGCGTATGGATATGAGACCGGGTTCCGGGAAGACATCCCATGTGCCGCTCGGATTGTCATCTGTGTATTGTCCCAGCACGGTTGGCAGACACTCCAGATAGCGTTCGTATTTGCCGTCCTTTTTGCCGTTTTTATAGGTCGTCACCGATTCGAGGGATCCAACATTTGACCAGCTGAACTGCGTGCCGTCCAAAACGCCCATGTTGAAGTGCGCAAGTTCAATCACTGTGCGCGTTTCCCGGTCAAGCATGACGCTCCAGCCGTGTACGGAGTCGTCGATCATCCACATATAACCCAGGGCTTTTTCTTCTGTCTGTTCTGCCGGTGGCGTCTCGATGTCGTGGACCATCCAGCGCCCATTGCGCTTGCCATTAGTGATGCAGCCAATGAGCTTTTCTGTTTGGACGTCGGCCTCTGCCAGCTTCATCGTTGTCCACTTGCCGCCGGCTTGTTTGCAATGTTCCTGAGTCGTGATATTGGCGGCACCTTCGGGCATGGGTGGCGTAAACGACAGTGAGTAGGGATCGGTCGGCGGGCGCACGATTAAATCCGGATCGGACAAATCCGTTTTCACTGGATCGGGCGATGAGACTTCCTGGCCATAAACCGCAGAAGGAAGCAGAACAAACAGCAATGATGCGTATTTAAAAAAGGATTTGCTCATGATTGTGATGATATCGATGATGTATCCCAGTGTTGGGAAATCGCTGGTTAAAACGTCGTAGACAGAGTTCCCGGTGGGGATTGGGCGGCGTATCGCGCTGTCGCGATAGCCGCCCGGGGGTAGCGGCGTATCGCGCTGTCGCGATAGCCGCGCAGGGGGCCGCTGCCCCCTCACCCAAAATAAAAAATCAGGGTTCGTCCGGCAATTCCTTGCCGGTCTTGAGCTCACCGACCTGCGCTTTTGTGCCCAGCAGATCTTCGAGTGCCACGTCGGCCGACACCTGCACCGGCGATCCGTCCAGCGAATGCAAATCCGACTGCGACAAATCGACCATCGGCATGAACGCGGTGTGGTGGAAATTGTCGACGATTTCTGCCGTCGCTGGCGCAACATCCGGATCGCCCGAATAATTCTTGGGATCGGCCGATGTGCATGCATAGCGCACGCCATAGCGAGACGACATGCAGATTTGAATCATCGTGTCCAGGCGCTGTGCCGAAATCACAAACGGTGCACCCTCTGTCACGGCAAGCCTCGGCGACGCTTTCAGCGCATCATACGCATCTTCGAGATCGTCATCGCTTGCATTGGTGAGGGTTTCATCGAATTCAACCGGCAGTTTCACGTCAAACTGCCTGAACAGCGCCGGATTCGACTGATAGATTTTTATCAGCTCCTGCCAGGATTCTTCCTGCTTGTCCTGCTGCCGCAGGATATCTGCGCGAATCATCCGGCTCTGGCTGACCAGCAGACCGGTGCGTTTGCGCGGTGCGCTCTCGAATTTGTCAATAAGCTCCAGCGCGCGTTCATTGTCGCCGTCGCGCCAGGCAATGTAGCCGCGCAGCAGATCAAACAGCGGTTTCATCGCATCGAGCACCTCGGGCTGCAGCGCATTCTCCTGATAGTCGATTAAAAACTCGGCTGTGCGGCGGCCAAGCAAATCGACGATGGCGAAGGAATCGACCGGCGAAAGCGCATAAAACGGCACCAGAAACGACTTCAGATTTTTGGGATTGAGCGACTGTTTGAACGCCTTTTGATGGGTTGACCACAGTTTTTGTGAAATGGCGTCGCGCTCTTTAGCGATTTCGCGCACCTGCGGCCGAATCGCCGATTTGAACAGCCAGAATGGCTCGATGGCTTTCCATGCGGCAAGCCGCTCGTCTGCACGTTTCAGCGCATCGTTCGATATCGCAAAGAAATCGACGGCATTGGCGAGCTCCAGCTGCTCCTTGAGGAGGCTGTCGTAACCCAGACGGCCCGGCGCATCGACGACGGTTTTCATCAGTGGCCATGCGCGATCCGAAAACCCCATTGCATACAGCAGACGCGCCGTCAGCGTGCGCTGCCGCTTTTCCACCTGCACCACCAGACGCTTTTCAACGGGCCGTTTTTTCGCCGTCTGAAGTGCCGTTATCGCGCGCTGCCATGCGCCGTCCAGCGTATAAATCTCTGCTGCCTCGCCAATCGGATCGGTCACGCAGTCGTGGTCTTTGGCCACATCCGCCTTGAGCAGATATTCGATTGCCTTGTCCAGATCGAGGAAAATCATATACGAGCGCGCCTGATTGAGCAGAATGACGCACGACTTTCCGTTTGAATATTCTACCGATCGCGCGCCCGCACGAAATGCGCCAAGATGGTCGTGCTCCGCATCGGCAATCGCCGTCAGATCGTTGTAAGCAATCGCCGAAAAGAATTCGTCCTTGTCATTTATCGTGCGTTCGGCAATCTGGCGTGCCTCATCGAAACGGTCCAGCTTGAGCAGCGGCCATACCGCAGAAATCGAAAGCGGTGACTTGTAAAGCTCGGCGATGCGTTCGTGGACCTTGATTTCATCTTCGCGCTGGTCGAGTTCGGCGTAAACCTGCGCCAGATCCTTCAGCAGCCGCTGATGCCACGACTGGAGATCGGCCGCTTTCGGCACGTTCCCGTCCGGACAATACGCTTTCTCAAACAGCGAAATCGTCTTCTTCAGCAGCTGCATTGCGCGCGTCAGATTCCCCTCGCCCTCCCAGAAAACGTAGGCCATCACATAGTTGCCGCCGATCGCATCCTCATCCGACTCGAGAATCTTTTCGGCCAGCTGCCGCGCCTTGATAAAATGCCCGTTTGTGACCTCAGTAAACGCCTCATCCTCGGCCGCCGTAAAAATCGGATGCGCCGCAAAAGACAGGCTGCACACCAGCAACGCCGCCATCAGGCAAAGTACAAATGTGATTCGCTTCATCATCGCTGTTTCCTGTTCATTCTTGAGGCTGTTTTTTTATGTCGCCGGGCTATCGGCCTGCGGCCGATACGCCCCGGCCAGGCGTCTATTGGCTGCGCCAATACGCCGCCTAACTTTGCATCGCGCTGCGTGACAAACGCTCAAGCGGCTGCCGTATGTTTTCGAGCACCACGGTATCCGCCTGGCCAGCTCCGGGGGCCAGCTGCAGTCTGTGTGAAAACAGCGGCAGCGCCAGATCCTGAATGTCCTGCGGCGATACATAGTTCCGGCCCTGCATGAACGCATACGCCTGAAGTGCCGGGACTGCCTGTACGATCGAACGCGTCGATGCGCCCTGCAGACAGCGCGGATCCTCACGGATTGAACGAATGATATCGACCAGACATTCCATCACAATGTCGCCGCATGCGACGCCCTCGCGCACCGCATGCCGTGCCGACAGAATGTGCTGCACGGTGAGCTGCGGCATGTTGCACGGCTGGCGCGGACGTCCCCACGATTTGATGACGTTGAGCTCGGCCTCGCGAGAGACTGAGACCATGCGGATCTTGAACATGAATCGATCCAGCTGTGCGATCGGAAGCGGATAGGTTCCTACGGCATCGAGCGGATTCTGGGTCGCAATCACGAAGAATAAATCGGTGAGCGAATGCGTCACATTGTCGATGGTGACCTGCTTTTCTCCCATCGACTCGAGCAGGGCTGACTGCACTTTCGGCGACGTTCGGTTGATCTCATCCACCAGCGCAATATGCGCAAAAATGGGGCCCTTCCTGAATACAAACTGGTTCGAATCGGGATCGAACACCATCACGCCTGTGATATCACCGGGCAGCAAATCCGGCGTGAACTGCATGCGGCGAAATGCGCTCATCTGGCCGATAACGCCCTCTGCACTCAGGCTGTTGCCAAGCGCTTTGGCGAGCGTCGTTTTGCCGCTGCCGGGGAAATCTTCGAGCAGCACATGGCCGTCGGCCAATAGTGCAACGAGCACCAGGTTGATGACGTCGTCGCGTCCCATCACATCATATTGCATGCGCGCCCGCAATAACTCTATGCTTTGCCGCGCCTGGTAAAAATCATTGTCCGAAATCATGTCTGCTCCAAATATTGGGTTGATGCGGTTTGCTCTGCCTGCTGACAGAGATAATCCCTACTTTATCATAATCATAAACGTCATTCTATATCCATGTGCTTCATCATCCAGCCAATGACTTCTTCATACCACACAGCGCTGTCCGCTGGATCGAGCACCCAGTGCCCCTCGTTGGGGAAATACACCAGACGGCTTTCGACACCCATGTACTGCAGCGCTGTAAACAACCCGACGCCTTCGTTTATAAAACACCTGAAATCCTGCTCGCCCTGAATCACGAGCGTCGGCGTTTTGAAGTTTTTGACGAACCGATGCGGAGAATGGCGGTTATAGTTTTCGGGAACGTCGAACGGTGTGCCGCCGAATTCATAGTCACAGAACCAAAGCTCATCGGTGATATAACCAGACATCTCG
This sequence comes from uncultured Myxococcales bacterium, assembly GCA_946415045.1. Lineage (GTDB taxonomy): Bacteria > Myxococcota_A > Bradymonadia > UBA4248 > UBA4248 > UBA4248. The sequence continues at coordinate 6,949 of CAMKRB010000012.1, read as the reverse complement.
GTATTGAAGATGCCGTCGTGGCTCACGAACGATTTGAAGCGATCGGTGTGACCCATCAGCCAGTTAATCATAAACCCGCCGAATGATGCTCCTGCAGCACTCATGCGATTGGGATCGATCTGAGGCACTTCCTTGAGCACGGCATCGACAAATGTCATGATGGCATCGGGACATTCATCGCTCCAATGCCGGCTGATGGCGCGCGTCAAATCATGGCCGTATCCGGTTGAACCGTGGGGATTGCAAAAAGCGACAACCGCGCCGCGGGACGCAAACATCTCGACATTCCAGCGATAGTGGAACGAGTCCAGAAATGCGCCCTGCGGGCCGCCATGAATCAGCAGAATCATCGGATATCGCTTGCTCTCATCGAATCCGGGCGGCGTGATGATGTAGCCCTCAAGCGTGCGATCTTTATACGCATAATGGATGCATTTGCCTTCGTGCATTTCGACATCATGCAGCACATGACCGAAATTTGTCAGTGCCACGCGCTTTTCACGCGAGATCTTTTCGTCCCCCATCGCCGTGCGTGGTTCAAAGCATTCCAGATCCGAGATTTCAAAGCACTCCAGCGGATCGACCAGAGATTCGGCAAACACGAGCATGCGGGAACGATCATGCGTCGTCGCGAATTTCGAATAGGTGCGCCCCTGCGTGAGCTGCATCACTTTGCCGCTGTTCAGATCGAGCTCATAGATGCAGGTGTGTGCAAAATCCTGGGCCGAAAACAGGATCTTTTCGCCGTCGACGACAACCGGATTCTCGATCGAACGTTCGAAATCTGCGAGGTACAGGCGCGTTTGACCCGTCTCGATATCATAAACCTTGAAACGGACGGCATCGGCTTCGTAACCCGGCGTCAGCATGGAACAATAGCCAACTTTGGTGTTTGAAATGAACCGCGGTGATACATCACAGCCGTCGCTGTCCGAAATCCGGCGCACTTCGCCGCGCTTTATTCCATCGATCGACAGCAGATAGATGCTGTTGTTCGTCGAACGGGCGATCATTTTGTCGGGATTCATGACGTATGCGATGTGATTGCCGTCGGGCGAAAAATCGTAATCGCACCCGGATTCGAGCGCGATTGGCGGCACATCACCTCCATCCGGCGTCAGATCCACGATCTTGCCCGTTGATACTTCGACCATGAACAAGTGGTTGCGGCGATTTTCACACCACGAATCCCAGTGCCGGTACATCAGGCTGTTGGCGGTTCGCACGTTGGCTTTGGGATGGGATGCGCCATAGATTTGGGCTGTCGTCGGTTCCTGGCCGTTTTCCCAGGCTGCCTGCAGATCCTTGTTCTCATAGACGGATCGCGTAAACAGCACGCGATCGCCCTGTGGAGATACGACCAGACACGAGGCTCCCCCAACGCCATAGGTGATTTGAACGGGATTGCTCCCGTTTGCATCGGCCATATAGACCTGCCCGTCCGATACAAAAAAGATGCGATCTCCGGCTGGACTGTACACAATCCCGTCGACATCTGCCGTGTTCAGCAGGCACAGGCTCAGAACGTCGCCTTCCAGATCCACCCGATAATTCCGGTTGGCAGACGTGTTGTTGTCCAGATCGATCTTTTGGGTCGTCAGCCAGGCATGCGCTCCATCGGGGGATAAGGCCATTTGTTTCAGGCGTTCAAACTTAAACAAATCAGCGATCTCAAGCGGTCTCGACATGATGCATCTCCTTGGCTTTTTTTGGGCAAAAAAAAACAGCCCGCTAAGGCTGTTTATGAATGGGGCGTACTGGATTCGGACCAGTGACTTCCACCGTGTGAAGATGGCACTCTACCGCTGAGTTAACGCCCCGCGTCGGCCCTTGGGTATTTCCCAAAGACGGCGTGCTTTTAATCGCAACAGCTTTCACTGTCAAGCGTTTTTTTGAGGCCAGTGGGGCGAAACCGAAGATTTGCCGGATTTCTGCGTGGATGATTCGGATCTATGGCGAGTATGGTGTGCCTTGAACTACAGAATTGCAACTTATTTGCATTTTGCGCCATAAATCTTGCGAAGATGTCATAAAAATGATTGAAAAATCGCGGAATCATGTATGATATATTGCCAGAATGAGGCTTTGGCGTATGCGCAAAGCGCATAGCCAAAGCGCGCAGGCGTATTGGCGCATTCCCATGGTAGAGACGTTTCGTGAAACGTCTCTTCATGGGAACGCGCCAATAGCCGAAGCCGCCGTGCGTATTGGCGAGTAGAGACGTTTCGTGAAACGTCTCTCACGAGCCAATAGCAGGCGGACCCCCAAAAAAGACAAAACCAGTAAAGACGTTTCGTGAAACGTCTCTCGTATCATCGATGTAAAGACGTTTCGTGAAACGTCTCTCAGCTCATATCATCCAGTAAAGACGTTCCGTGGAACGTCTCTCAGCTCATATCATCCAGTAAAGACGTTCCGTGGAGCGTCTCAGTCAGGTCACCCCATCAAGGAGAAGGAGAAAACATGTTTGTCGTCAATGTAAACGGGAAAGATTACGAATGCGCAGAAGATAAGAAATTGCTTCGATTTTTGAGGGATGACCTGCATTTGACGGCAGCGAAAGACGGCTGCAGCGAAGGCGTATGCGGCACGTGCACCGTTCTGGTGGATGGCGCAAAAGTGAAGGCATGCGTGCCGATGATAAGCAAAATGGCCGGTAAGAAGGTCGTGACGGTCGAGGGCATTCCGGCAGACGAAATGCGCGTCTATGAACATTGTTTTGCCGAAGCCGGCGCTGTGCAATGCGGTTTTTGCATTCCCGGCATGATCATTTCGGCCAAGAGCCTGCTCGATGTAAACCTGAACCCGACGCGCGACGATGTCAAGAAGGCGATTAAAGGCAATCTGTGCCGCTGCACGGGATACCGCAAGATCGAAGATGCGATTCTGATGGCCGCCGACTTTTTCCGCGAAAAACGTGCGATTCCAGAAGCCCCCAAGACGCTGCACATGAACGAGCGGTTCAAGCGAATCGATGCCGCCGAAAAAGTCAACGGCACCGGCCTGTTTGCTGACGATCTGCAGATCGATGGGATGATTTATGCCAAGGGCCTGTATTCGAAATATCCGCGCGCGCTGATCAATAAGATTGACGTGTCGAAGGCCGAGGCGCATCCCGACTGCCTGCGCATCATCCTCAAGAAAGACGTGCCCTGCAACGTGATTGGCCACATCAAGCAGGATTGGGATGTCATTCTGGGCGAGGGTGATATTACGAAATATGTGGGAAACGTGCTGGCCGTGGTCGTTTCGGAAAAACAGGATAAACTGCAGGAAATCTGCGATTTGATCGAAGTCGATTACACCGAGCTTAAGCCGCTGACGAGCCCCTACGAGTCGCTGCGCGGCGATGCGCCGCTGATTCACCCCGACGGCAACATCATGAGCCGTGCGAACCTGGTGCGCGGCAATGCCGATGAGGCAATTAAGAATTCAAAATATGTCGTCACGCGCAAATACAAGACGACGTGGCAGGAACACGGATTTATGGAGCCCGAATGCGCTGTGGCAATGCCCGAGGGCGACGACGGCCTGCTCATTTATACGACGAGCCAGTCGATTTACGATGTCCAGCGCGAATGCGCCGCGATGCTCAAGCTGCCCAAAGAAAAGGTCCATTGCCGGGCCCCGCTGGTCGGCGGCGGATTTGGCGGCAAAGAGGATATGACCGTCCAGCAGTACGCTGCGCTGGCCGCATGGATTACCAAGCGCCCGGTCAAGGTCAAATACAGCCGCCAGGAATCGCTCAATTATCACGTCAAACGCCATCCGATGGAGATGGAATTCACGACGGCATGCGACGAAAACGGCATCCTCACCGGCATGAAGGGCGTCATTATTGCCGATACTGGCGCTTATGCATCGCTGGGCGGCCCGGTGCTTCACCGTGCATGCACCCATGCAGCAGGCCCCTACAATTACCAGAACATCGATATCTTCGGCATGTCGGTCTATACGAACAACGTTGTCGGCGGCGCATACCGCGGTTTCGGCGTTTCGCAAAGCTGCTTTGCAACCGAACAGAACATCAATCTACTGGCCGAAATGGTCGGCATCGATCCCTGGGAAATCCGCCGCCGCAACGCCATTAAACCGGGCGACATCCTCCCCAACGGCCAGACCGCCGATCCCAACACCAACATGGTCGCCTGCCTCGACGCCGTCAAAGACCTCTATTACAGCAACAAATATGCGGGTATCGCAATTGGCTTTAAAAACTCGGGCACCGGCATGGGCAAGAGCGACATCGGCCGCGTCCTGCTTTCGGTCGAACAGGGCAAAATCCACATCCGCACTTCGGCGTCATGCATGGGCCAGGGCATCGGCCAGATGGTACTCACCGAGATTTGCCACGTGACCAACCTCGATCCGGCGCTGTTCGTCTTTGAAAACGCCGATACCGTCCGCACGCCAGACTCGGGCACCTCGACCGCATCGCGCCAGACCGTCGTCACCGGCGAAGCCGCACGCCGAGTCGGCGTCAAACTCAAAGAAGCCCTCGATGCCGGCAAATCCATCGCCGATCTCGAAGGCCAGGAATTCTACGGCGAATACTCGGTCAAAACCGATCCCCTCGGCGCCATCAAGGAAAACCCGGTTTCGCACGTCTCGTATTCGTATGGCGCACAAGTCATCATCCTCAACGACGAAGGCAAAATCGTCAAGGCCGTGTCTGCATTTGACGTCGGCACCCCCGTCAACATCCAATCCGTCGAAGGCCAAATCGAAGGCGGCATGGTCATGGGCATCGGCTACGGCGTGACCGAAAAATTCGAATGCATCGACGGCTATCCCAAGAGCAAATTCGGCACCATCGGCTTTATGCGCGCCGATCAGGCTCCCGAACTCGACGTCATCCTCTGCGTCCCAAAAGAAGAAGACAAACTGCCTTACTCGCTGGGCGCCAAAGGCTGCGGCGAACTCTGCATGATTCCTACCGCTCCGGCATGCGCACTCGCCTACTATAAATATGATGGCAAATTCCGTCAGTCACTGCCGATCGAAGATACACCGTATCGCAAGAAGAAATAACCTTTCAACAATACGACACGCCTGGAAGGCGTCACATCTGAATACATAACCGGGTGTGCTGAAAGCGCGCCCGGTATGAAAAATAATATACCATAATTATATATATGTGTGAGACGTGTCACGACACGTCTCTACTCGCTATGGGCTGCCGCCCATACGCTCGCTGGCCGCTGCTATTGCCTTTCGGCAATACGCAGCGGCTTTTTGATTTTTGGGGGCATACATTGGGTGCGAATAATATGCGATGTATTATATGCACCCAAATTCCGTTACGCTAACGCTTCACTCGTGGCTAAATTATATCGCCCCTGCGGGGCTCGAAAATGCCTTGAGACTGTAATTTTCATCGCAATATACACCATTCCAAGATTATAGATGACACCAATTCGCACCATTCCAAGATTATTGACAAGCCATAAATGCACCATTCCAAGATTATCAAATCACAATATTTACACCATTCCAAGATTAGCGTTAGACAACCAAATAGGATTGCCGATTGCCGAATGCCAATTACTGCTTGATTTTGCCTATGCTGAATCGTATGTTTGATAATGGCGCGTGTAGAGCACTCAGCTATCACAAATGGTTGTGAATACATGAGAATTCTTAGCGCATCGTCCGGAGATATTGCCATGTTGAATATCATTTTTGGGGAATGTCCCGAAGCCATTTACAATACGAGTGTTTATTTCGACAATCGATATCAGGATGAGTGGTTCGACGATGATTTTGCGAAAAAAATTATTCGATCAATCGACAAATCTTTAGTGCTCGGACCACATGCGATTGAAAGTCCTGTTTTGGGCGTCATCCCCCCCGAACGGCTCGCTGGAGGCACCAAAACGCTGTTGTTGATGCGAAACGAACCGGATACCATTTTTAATGCATCGACGTGCGGTGACAATTGCGCGAGATTTATTCTTGAGTTGGCAAAAGACAAAACACTTACCATCAATCTCAATCATATCATGAAGTTTAACCGAAAAAAGTTCAATGCGCATATCGTAAATACAAATATAGATGTCTTTACAAACTGGGATTATATCCAGGCCGCAGTCAATTTGTTGTGAGGCATATTATGACAGGCAAATTTACTATCATTGTCCGGAACAACAAAGTCCAGTTTACGATTGAACTCATGCGCAAAATTACCGTTATTGGCGGAGACAGTGCCACTGGTAAAACGACGCTTGTCTCACTTTTACGCAGCTTTCAGAATTATGGCGCTCAAAGCGGCATTAAAGTCTCCAGTACTAGACCTTGCATGGTTATTGATAGCAGTAACTGGCAATCTTTGGTTGAACAAACGCAAGACGCCATCCTATTTATTGATGAAGGTAACAGGTTTTTACGATCAAAAGAATTCGCAGACGCCGTAAAACATTCAAGCTGTTATTTTGTACTGGTAACCAGAGAAAGCCTGTCACAGTTGCCATATAGTGTACATTCCATTCTAAAACTGAAAAAAACAGCAAGCAGATCGAAGATCACCTATAATCGAAGTTATCCGGTATATGATCACATTCAGTCATTTATAGCGCATCTGGAGAATGCGTATATTCTTATCACCGAAGATTCAGGCAGTGGGTTTCAGCTTTTTTCGCATATCGCGCAGTTAAAGGGCACTGATTGCCTAACTGCATCCGGAAAATCCAATATTCCTGATGCGATGTTAAACAACCGGGATAAGAAACTCATCATCATTGCTGATGGTGCAGCTTTTGGGTCAGAGATCAAAAAAGTTTATGAAATCATGGAAGAAATGCGTCCATCCAGTGATGTGATACTCTATCTGCCTGAATCTTTCGAATGGATTATCCTTAAATCCGGTATTGTTCATACAAATGCACTCGACGATATTCTTGAATCTCCATGGAAATTTATTGATAGCAAAGATTATACAAGCTGGGAACAA
>CAMKRB010000011.1 GCA_946415045.1 uncultured Myxococcales bacterium | reverse complement strand
TATCAAAGTCAAACAGGTGGACTATGGCGAGGATCTCAAGGTCAAGGCTGTAGAATATGGTGCCGATTCGTGCGGCAAATGGCAATTCGTCGAATACGGTGAAGATTTCAAAGTGCAGTTCGTCGATTACGGCGAGGATATCAAAGTTAAACTCGAAGGTAGACGCGGCGACTCGGGCTCATCTTGTGTGGTTAAGGGCAAGATGATGAAGGGCAAAGTGAAGATCGTGGAGTATGGCGAGGATGTCAAGGTTAAGCGCGTCGATTATGGTGAGAATATTCGTGTGAAGCGCGTGGATTATGGTGCCAATTCTTGCGGCGAATGGCAGATTGTCGACTATGGCGAAGACTTCAAGATCAAGCTGGTGGATTACGGCGAAGACGTCAAAGTGAAATTCGTCGATTACAATCCGGGAACCTAGTTTTAGACGTTTTCATACCATGTCCCTCTCCCGGCCTTCTGAGAGAGGGACTTTTTGTATGATTTCAATGCTTTGGCTTTTGCTGCACAGTTATTAACAACGGGCCGGTAAAACGAAAGGCTTTGGGCACAGGTTTTAGCCACGATCGTTTGCTAAAGCTCATCACTTCATATCGGCCCAGGTTTTGCCGGTTTTTAGCTCTACTTTGAGCGGAACGCCAATATCTGCGGCGTTTTCCATCACATCAACCAACAATTTGGATGTCGCTTCAACCTCATTGTCGGGGCATTCGACGAGCAGTTCGTCGTGCACCTGGATGAGCAGCCGACCATGCAGCTGGCGTTTTTTGAGTTCATCAACCAGCTGAATCATTGCGATTTTTACGATATCCGACGCCGACCCCTGAATGGGGGCATTGAGCGCGATGCGTTCGCCGGCTGCGCGTTCCATGGGGCGCGCGCTGTAGAGTTCGGGCATTGGGCGGCGATGATTCATAATCGTTCGCGTTTCACCGGCAATTCGCGCGTTTTCAACCTGCGATTTGAAAAATGCTGACAAAACCGGGAATTGTGCGTGGAACTTTTCGAGAAAAGCTTTTGCATCCGCTTTGGGATAGCCGGTTTCGCGTGCGAGTTTTTGAACGCCCATGCCATACAAAAGTCCAAAATTGATGGTTTTCGCAAGGCGGCGCTGATTGGAGGATACCTGTTCGATGGGAATATCAAACAGCGATGCTGCGGTACGTGCATGAACATCCTCACCATCATGGTAAGCCTGGCATAGCACGGGTTCATGCGACATGGCTGCCATCAGACGCAGTTCGATCTGGCTGTAGTCTGCGCCCACAAAACTCCATCCTGATTCCGGAACAAATGCGCGTTTTATCTGCCGGCCGATTTCGTCGCGCGATGGGATGTTCTGCAAATTGGGGTCTGAGCTGCTGAGGCGGGTGGTTGCAGTCACACACGCATTGAATTTTCCGTGAATACGATGCGTCTGCGGATTGGCCAGCTGTGCGAGCGATTCCGAGTAGGTTGAACGCAGTTTGGATAGCGCACGGAATTCCAGAATCAGAGCCGCAATGGGGTGATCGATAGATTCAAGCGTGTCCTGGTCTGTCGAAAGTCCATGCTGTCTGTTTTTTTTGGTGCCCGGTTCGAGCTTGAGCGTGTCGAACAAAAAGTGCGCGAGTTCTTTGGTGCTGTTGATGTTAAAGTTCTCGGAGCCGAAAGCGTGAATCTGGTCGTCGAGTTCGGCAATTCGGTTGTCGAATGCCCGTGCCATTTCATGCAATGCTGTGGTATCGAGTCTGACACCATAAAACTCCATCGCAGCAAGGACTGGTGCGAGTTTGAGGTCGATTGTACGATAGGGTTGCGAGAGTTTGGCTGCGTCGAGTTCTGAGGGCAGTTTTTCGCCAATCTGTTCGATACACTGTGCCCATAATCCGGCTATTTGCGCGAGTTCTGTAGTTGGCAGTTTGTCGGGAGAGGTCTGTTTTTTGCCGCTGCCCAGATAATTGTCGGGCGTTTTTTCGAGCGTTTCGCCCAGGTATTCCTGTGCGCATACAGCCAGTGTAAGCGCATTGCGTTCGGGATGCAGCAAATATGCGGCGATTTCGATATCGTCGAAAACCTGCATATCCAAATCCAAACCATGTGACATGGCATATTGAACGCATGGTTTTACGCCATATACGACCTTATGGATGGCTGGATTGGTGAGTATTCGTCCAAAGACATCGTCGGTGGGAAGTTTGCTGGCAAATCCGAACAGGGTGCGTTCGCATTTGTTTGGTACATAGAAACACTGCTGATTCAGTGCAGCCGCAAATCCAACAAGATGTCTGGATTCGATATCGTTGTTTTGCCAGATCGGCATGAGGGCCAGATGTTTGGCGCGATTGGCGGCGTCTTCAAGCTTTGTGAGTTCAGCTTCGGTTTCGACAATTGTGGTGGAAACAAAATCGCGCACTCTGCACACTTCGCCGATAGGGGATTGATTTGCTGCACGTGGCATTGCGGTGCGCTCAATTTCGGGCTCTTTCGGACGGGATTCGATTTCGCTGGCAGAATCCGTTGCGGGTTGCAGCGTGATGCGCGGCACCGAGGGATCCGGGTGGGCGTCGGGTCCAAGCACATCGACGAGCAATTTGTGCAGTTCAAGTGCCGAAAACAGTGGAATCACTCGCTGTGCATCCGGCATGAGTCCGGAAGGCGTGAGTGAAACCGGTACATCGTCGACCAGTTTGGTGAGTTTTTTCGACAGTGCTGCATTGGGCATAAAAGCTTCGAGGTTAGCTTTTTGTGCCGGTTTTTTGATATCGGCGACGTGATCCATCAGCGCTTCGAGGGATCCGTATTCGGCGATGAGTTTTCCGGCAGTTTTTTCGCCAATGCCACGGCATCCCGGGATATTGTCTGCGGTGTCGCCGGCGAGTGCCAGCACATCTGCAACACGCGCAGGATCGACGTTAAACCGGGCCATAACCTCATCATAGCCGATGATCAGATAGTTGCCGTGGACGGCTTTTTTGGCCAACGCATCGAGCATGATGACCGACCCGTCCTGTCTGACCAGCTGCATCAGATCTTTGTCACTGCTTGCGATGACGACATTGTAACCTTGCTCAAGACCCTGTTTGGTGAGCGCAGCGATCACATCATCCGCCTCGAAGCCGTCAGCGTCATAGCACTTCAGGCCCAGTGCCTCGTTAATCTGCGGAAAGTAAGGAAACTGCACCTGCAGATCTTCGGGGGGGACATCGCGCTGCCCCTTGTAATCCGGATACAGTTCGTGGCGGAATTTTTTTCCGCGCTTTTCACATGCCATAGCCACTGCATCGGGTTGAACCTTGCGAATGACGGAAAGCACCATCGTTGTGTAAAAATGGAGCGCGTTCGTCGGAAACCCGGCGCTGTTATTCATCGGTGGTGCCGCATAATAGGCGCGGAAAATGTAATTGGATGCGTCAAAAATGAGCAGGCGTTTCATCTGTTTCTTCTCAATCGCAGCATCATTCCGAGCATGCACAGAATGCTCAGCAATGCTGCCAATGGCGTGGAATCCGGGGCATGAGATGTGGCGATTTCACAGCCGCATCCCGACTTTTTAACTGCTGGTTTTTCGCGTTCGGCCTTGAGCTGGCCAAGAATATCCAACGCAATCTGTGGCCAGTGGCGCGTTTGCTGTACTTTTTGGATATCCGAAAAGTCGGGAGATGCGTCCAGAGCTTGCTGGTAATACTGCATCGCAGCAGCTTTGTCGCGGGGATCGCTGAACTGATGCAGGGTCACTGCCAGTGCAGCAAGTGCGCTCGCATTGTCCTGGTTCATATCTTTGTGTATGGCTTTTGATAACGTGGCTTCGGCTTTTTCGAGATCACCGCTTATCATGTATGCCAGGCCTGCATATATGTCATAATCATCGTCGTTTAATTGGCTTTTGGATTGAATCGCTTCGAGCAGTGAAATGGCTTCCTGTGCTTTGACACAGCAGGCGCTTTCGCTGGTATCACAGGTTCCCGCATCACCAGCATTGCATGGTTCGGCCAGAATGGCGCGAGCCAGGTAATAGTTTGATCTGGGCTTGATAACAGAGGAATCCGGTGTTTTGCCATTGACTTCGCGCAGGAGTTTGACGGCTTCCTCAATTCGGTTCAAACGGTACAGCGCTTCGCCTTTACCCTGCTGCATGACGCTATCATGGTATTTGGCAATGCCTTTATCTGCCAATTCGATGGCTTTTTCATAATCTCCAACAAGATTGAGGGCTGAAATGGCGTTCAAATATAAGATTGGATTGTCGATGCCGCGATTGAGTGCATCCACGTTCGTTTCTGCAAACTTCTTATAGTTTTTTAGCAGGTAATAAGTGTTGGAAAGCAAAGAGATGGTTTGCAGATCGTCGGGATTGAGCTTAAGTGCTGCTGCGTATAATTTGTTAGCATCTTCAATTTGGTTGGCATTTTCGAGTGCTTGTCCTGCAATGAGCTGTGCAGCAGCGATTTCCGGATTGAGGCTTGCGGATTTTTTGCAGTTATCGGGAGCTTCTTTTCTGTTCAGTCTGAACTGTGTATAGCACAGGCTGCTCATAATCTTTGGATCGTCAGGTTTGAGCGTCTGGAGTTTTTTAAAGATGGACTCGGCTTCGCTGAATTTTTCGAGATGCGCATACGAAATGCCCTGAATGGCGAGATAATCCACGTTTTCTGGAGACGATTCGAGCAATTTGGAAGCGATGTTGGCGGCAGTATCCCATTGTTCTTGTTCGTATGCGGTTTTAAGTGATTCAGTGGAAATCTCAGCGTCATTGTCGGAAGGCGTTGCAGTTTCCTGTGAAAAAGCAATATTTGGCAACCACAAAGCCAGACAAAGTGCGATCGATGCAGGAATATGTTTCTTCATAATCATCCCTATGGCGTGAATTGAATATCAGCTTTGAAAGAGTGACCATGATATGCCGGAGCGTAGGAAATCTGCTGAAGAACGGGGCATATTCTGGTCGCAAAGGGGCAAAAAAAAGCGCCGTATTGGAACGGCGCTTTTTAGAACAAGCATTGAATTAGTACATCAGGCGCAGACCGACGAACCATTCGAGGTTAATGGATTCTGTGCGTTTGATGCGGGAACCGGCGGCATCAAGAGCGCCGCTGAAGACGGGGCTTCGCTCGTCTTTGCTGTCGAGGGAGACGACGCCGTCTTTCACGTTTGGTTCATTCTTGCCATCTTCGTAGGTGCCGCGATCACGACCGACCTTTGTATAGGTGATGAAGTGGTTCTGCGAGTAATCAGCGGCGACGCCAGCGATAATAGCGACGTACTGAATGGGCTGGATATTGAGGTTGAGGGCACCACCGACGGTTGCAAAGCCTTCATAATCGAAGATACCATCTTCGGTGAGCTGACCTTTGAAGGATTTGTCGGCCATGGCATTGATATTTTCGGAGCCGGCATTGGACCATTTTTCGGCGACCCAGTTGCATTCGGGATGAGCGGCGAGGTCGTCGGTAGAAATGCTGTAGCAGTTGCCTTTACCGAAAGCGTCAGCGAGTTCGCTGTATGCGCGGCCTTCAGCGGTATATTTGAAGTAGCCGCGGAGGTCGATTTTCACGAAGCGCTGGAACTTGGGATCGATGCTCTCATAGGGGATGAACTCGGCACCCAAATCGATGCGGCCCCACATACCGGGCAGAACGCGCGTCTGATTGGAATTGAATTCCTTGTAGGTGTCGTCATCTTTGGCGGCGACGGGATAACCGTACTGCAGTCTGATATAGGGATCGACGAACGAGAAGCGATGGGAAGCGGCAACCGAGAAAATGAGTTCATGAACGCCGTTGCCAATCTTGTCGTTGGTGATGCTGCGGACTTCGCCGATAGGGGCGATATAGTCGAAGCCGAGGGTGATGGTGGAACGACCGATTTCGCGTTCCCACGGACGTTCGGGAATGTAGTGACGTTCGCTGTTGAACGGACTCCATGCGATACCAAAGGACATATCGCCGATACCGGAACGATCGGTGCCTTTGAGGGTGTTGCCGTCGGAGAGATCAAAGAATTTGTACGGGAAATTGGCTTTGTCTGCGGCGGTGCCGGTATTGCCTGCGGCCCAGATCTGGTTGCTGAACCAGGAGTTGGAGCTGGTTACGGCGTGTTTGTCACTGCTCGTATCGAACTTGTAGCTGGACTGATCCGAGAACACAATTGGCATTTTCACGCGAAGTGAAAGGTCGTGGAACATACCGACTTCGAGATCGATGTCCATCTGATTGACGACGCGCTCATACTGCAGTTCGTTCAAAAGACGAACATAACCGCTCTGATTGTATTCGCGTTTGAGTTTGGCCCATTCGTAACGCTGTTTGAAGGTCGGGGTCAACGCAATATCAAAAGGATCCTTGACCAGTTCATTGCCAAGATAGACTTCGTCTGCGGCATCCAATACATCCGTTACGTCCGCAGCAAAAGCCTGTGACGCCGTCATAAAACCAACAGCAGCTGCCAAAACAGCCAGTTTTTTCATGTTGCTATGCACCATGTGAATCTCCTTGAACCCACCGAACGCCGTCATAATGGGTATGATGATTTCTTAAGTCTAACACTTAACTTAAGCAAAAACTTTTTATCAAACCTTTCAGAAATGCGCAAAAAGCTGATGTTCTGCGAGCCTTTTTTAGTCGCAGTTTCGTCTTATAGCACAACGTGACTGAAGATGCCAGTTATTGACTGTATAAATGCAGTTTCAGCCACCTCTTGGCATGCACCATTGGCTTTTTTCGCCCAATTGCAAATAAAAATCAATATTTTTCCTGCTTGATGTGCCGTTAGTCTCTAAACGTGCCAAATTGCAAAATAATGTTAAACTATGCCCCGCCATCTATGTTATATGGATGTGTTATACTGTCGGACGCGTCATCCGTTTCCCGGGGACACGCCGTGTTGCGTTCACCAAACGACATCCTGATAAAGTGCTGCAATTATGCTTCTGACTTGCCCTCAATGCCAAAATACCTATCAGCTCGACGATCAGCTCTATGCCCAGCAGGGCGGGGCTTTGTGCGCTCAGTGCCAGATTCCTCTCGTTCCCGTCGATAACGATGCCTATAACCAACAATGGCAACAGGGCGGTGATCAGTGGGGACAACCCCAGCAAAATCAATGGGATCAGGGTCAACAGGGCCAGTGGAATCAGGGACAGCAGGGACAGTGGGATCAACAGGGCCAGTGGCAGCAGCAGGGACAGTGGGATCAGCAAAATCAGTGGCAGCAGCAGCAGGGACAGTGGGATCAGCAAAATCAGTGGCAGCAGCAACAGGGTCAGTGGGATCAGCAAAATCAGTGGCAGCAGCAGGATCAATGGAATCAGCAAAACCAGTGGCAGCAGCAAAATCAATGGCAGCAGCCACAGGCCCAGCAAAACTGGGATGGTCCAATGCCCACCATGGCCTTCGATGCGCCGCAGATGGATCAGGAACCCATCGTTCAGCATAACGACGGCGGTGAACGCACGGTCGCACTCGATGTCGACAAGGGTGACTGGGCTTCTCAGCTGCCCGGCGGTGCCGGGGCTCAGACAAATAACAACGGCGGCGATGACTGGAACATGCCCGACAGCTGGAATAAATCCCCGGCATCCAGCCCCGCGCCCTCTGCACCCGCTCAGCCCGGGGTCGTCGTCGGTCATCCCATGGAACGCGCCGCAAGTGAAGGTATGACGCGCCAGATCGACATCTCCACCGTCCAGAAAATGTACGGCGATAAGGTCAATCCCGTCAAAGAATTCATTCGCTCCATTCCCGTCCGCTATTTCATCATTGTCGGCGGTGTCCTCCTCGTCGCCATCATCGGGTTCATCATCGGTGCCATCGCTATCAACAGCGAGCCCGATAGACCTGTCGCCAGCGCCGACGACGATTCAGCCAATCCCGATGCGCCAAAATCTTTCGACGATATCGTCCGCGATTCCAAAGCATTGTCGCCCTCTTTCTACCCATTCGAAGGGCCACTCGCCAAATCCGGTTCGGTCGTCGCCGTTTCACAGTCTATTGGCGTCGTCTACAACGAAAAACGTATCGCCGGTCTGGATGAGCTCCAGGGCACAAGCAGCGCATTCGTCGACAAAATTTTCCAGTCCGTCAAATCCGATCTCAACGGCAACGGCCCTATCATTTTCCTGTTCGACGAAGTGCTTCCGATGTCTATCGTCTACAAAATCATGTATTCGATGGCTGTCACCTCCCGCCCCGTCGTCTTTGGCGGCGTGATGAGCAATGGCATCTCGACTCTCGAACTCACGCCATGCAATTGGCCCGAACACGGCTTCACAACTTTCAGCGAGTGCAATTCTGCGTCAATTGAACTCAGCGTGCGCAAACAGGAACTCATTCTGCGCCGCGTCAACGGCGATACGCCGCTTGCCATAGATCCCGACGGAACCACGCATACAGAACTCCGCGACGAGATCTTCGGCGACAAAATCAACATCATCAACCTCGCTCCCGGCATCTCACGTCTCAGCGCGTCCAGCGGCAGCATCGTGCGCGTTGCGTCCGACGGCGATGTGTCTTTCGGCGTTTTCCTAAGCGCGGTACTTGCCATTCGCGGCAATGTCGATACGCCTAACGTCAAAAGCTTCTTCATGCTGCCCGTTCCACTGCGTTAAATCCAGATTATCCCAGTTCCTTCATTCGTTTTTTTTGTTGCGCGCCGCTATTCCCGCCGGGCGGGAATACGCTTGCGCACGGCGCTATGCCTGCGGCATACGCGCCGCTTTCTTCATTACATACATTCCTTGCTCAGGATTCAATATCATGTCTCAGACCCATTTTCTTGGCTTCGATATCGGTGGTACCAATGCGCGTTCTGCACTTATCGAGCTCCAAAACGGCCAGTTTAAAATCCTTTCGTCCAAAAAAACTTCGACACGCGGCCAGCAAACGCCCAAGGATATCGCATCGGTTATTGCGAGTGTGACGGCTCAGATGCTTGCCGACTATAAATTGCAGTCGCTGGATGGCATTGGCATTGCCATCGCCGGTCAGATCGACATCGACGAACATACCATCATCAATGCCCCCAACCTCAACTGGCATCACGTCAATTTCTTTGATCACATCAAAGAGGCGCTTTCCGGTATTTTGCCCGATGTCGACATTCGAATCGCCAATGATTTGAACGCCATCGCGTGGGGTGAATATCATTTTGGTGCGGCACACAGCCTGAACAGTCTGCTGGCCGTTTATGTCGGCACAGGGATTGGCGCGGGTCTGATCATCGACGGCAAACTCATGCTCGGTGCCGACAATGTGAGCGGCGAAATCGGTCACTGCAAGTCTGTCCGCGCTCAGAACATGATGTGCGGCTGCGGCCAGGTGGGATGCGTCGAAGCATACGCCGGCGGTAAAGCCATCGAATACCGCATCCAGCACGATATTCAGATTGGTGCAACCTCGCGTCAGGAACTCGATATGGCCGAAGATGAGGCACCCACGGCTCGCTGTATTGAGCGCGCTTACAAAACGGGTGTGCCCTATGCCGTCGAATTCTGGAAACAGACCTCGGCCGCGATTGGTGAGCTGATTGCGAATGCCATCGCAATCCTGAATCCGCAGGGACTTTTGCTGGGCGGCGGTGTGCTCGAAGGCTGCCCGGAACTGCTCACGCTTGTCGTGGAACACATCATGGAAATGGCTCCCAGAGCTTCTGTCGCAAAACTGCAGTTTATCAAGCCGACATTGCATGACGATGCCGGAACACTCGGTGCTGCATTGCTCACTTTAAAGGCCTGAGATGCAGCAAGAACGCGGCGCCAATACGCCACCAAACAACGCACAGGAAGCCAAAACGCAGGCATCCTATTCGGCTCGCAGCAGCAGCCAGCGCGATAAAAAACAGGATTTTCCGCGTTCCCAAAAGCGCTTTTCGCGTTCGGGAGAGCAGGGGGGAGACAAATCCGGCACCGGCAATACGCCCAGCTGTATGCGTCCCTGCCAGGAGAATCTCGAACCTGCCCCAAAATCGCCCGAAGAGCGCAGCAAACTTCGGTTTGCCGGTCGCAAGAGCGGTCCTCCGGGGCACCGCCCGCCCCAGCCGCCGCGCGAACAGAAAAGACCGGATGGACGCGTCGTTCGACAGCCGTTTAACGGCGTTGCACATCTGTATGAAGTGATTCAGGTTCGGCTGGTTCGCACGCAGCGCCTGGTCGAGGTGAACACAAACGATTTGCACCTGATGCCCGGGACTCTCGTTCTCGTGCGCGTTCATCGCAATATCCTGCTTGCGACGACGACCAGTCACCGGTATCGCCGTGTTGCAGAAATCAACTCATTGCCGTTTATCGTGCGCGTGGCAACGGATGAAGACAAAGCCATCGACAACGAGAATGCCATCATCGAAAAACATGCGCAGGCGCTTGCAACTGGATTTGCAATCGAAAACAACCTCCAGATGAAAGTGCTGTCGGCCGATCTCAGCCATGATCACCGCAATATTACGATCAATTTTGCGTCGGACGTGCGCGTCGATTTCCGCAATATGGTCGCTTATCTGGCTGGCCAGCTCAAACTGCGGGTCGAGATGTATCAGCTTGGTTTGCGAAATGGCACCGGACTGATTTGCGGCCTGGGATCCTGTGGACAGTTGCTGTGCTGCGGCCGTTTTTTGGGTCAGTTTGATCCGATTGCCGTGCGTCAGCTCCGAGCCCAGGGACTTGCGGCCAATCCCAAACGCATCAGTGGTGTGTGCGGCAGACTGTATTGCTGCATGAGCTACGAATACTGCGACTACATGAAGGAGCAGAAATCGTTGCCCCGCAAGGGAAAGCGCGTGTTTACCCGATGGGGGATCGGCAAGGTCACCGAAATCGATTCGCTTCGCGAAGACTTTGTCGTAATGTACGAAAACGGTGAGACTCAGCGCATCACATCGCACGATTTTCTGCCGGTGACAGATGAAATACTCGAAAAAGTCGAGAAGGGCGACATTGAGTTCCCGCTTGAGCCCGCAAGATTCTATCTGAATCGCGATCCGGCCGGAGCCTGTGAAATCGAAACCCGCACACAAATCAAGCAGACGAGCCAGCTTCCGCATTCGCGCCCGCGTCATATCGAAGCGAGCGCAGTGAAAAAGCGAGTGCCTGCAGTGGAACATGACAAAAAGAGTGCTGCATCAGCATCGGCGTCGCCTGCGGAAACGGCAGCATTATCCAGACCTCGCAAAAAGCGGCCGGTGGCCCATGCGGTTGCAAAAGCGGTGTCGCACGATAAACCTGCAGCTGCACAGCAGGCATCTTCGCGGCCTGAAAATGTGCGCAAACCGAAAGCCGCTGCAGCAGCAGCAAAACAGCCGAATCCGGAGCAAAGTGTGCAGCGTCCTGCAGCTCCGGCGCGCCCCGCAGCAGCGCCGGGGACTGCTTCCAGTCATCTTTCGCGCATGCCGCGCAAAGTCAAGGCGCGTATGGCCAATCTCGAAGAGAGTTCGCCTGCGGCAGGAAACCAGCACGATCCGAACAAAACCAGTCGTCGTCGCTATCCATCGCCGCTCAATCCCGGCCCTAAAAAAGGATAAGGATACGCGGCTATGCCATCGATTATTGCCGGAAAGCGCCGTGGGGCGCGACTGCAGGTTCCCGAAGGCCTGGGGGTACGCCCGACGCTCGCCCGCGTCCGCGAGGCGTTGTTTTCGATGCTGACCAGTGCGGTTGGATCTTTCGAGGGATTGTGCGTACTCGATCCATTTGCCGGCGCGGGTTTGCTTGGGCTGGAGGCCTGGAGCCGCGGCGCGGCTCATGTCGATGTGGTCGAAATGGCGCGCCCGCATTTTGAGATTCTGAAGAAGAATATTGCAACACTGAATGCGCAAAACGACGTGCGGGCGCTATTGGGACAGACACCGCGCGACTGGTCGAAGCTCGGCAATACGGCTTATGATCTCGTTTTGTGCGATCCACCTTATCATGCCGGATTGATGCCGCAGACGCTTGCAGCGCTGGCGGGGGGCCATCTGCTGCGTCCAGGGGCGTTGGTTTCGGTCGAGTATGATGAAGGCCAGATGCCCGAAATTCCCGAGAATTTTGAAATTTACAGGCAGCGCGGTTATGGCCGTTGCCAAATTTTGATATTGCAGCCCAAAGCAGCGCAAATGCTGTAGAACGGGGCGTTGCGGGGCGAAGCCCCGCACGGGGGGTAGGCGCGTATTTGCGCGAGCAAATAGCGCCGCAGGGGGCTTGCCCCCTCACGGGCGATTACTGGCGTTCGACGCTGAATCGTGCCTGTTTGACGCGCTTTGGAAATTCCAGCAGGATTTCGACGACGGGCGTGTCGGGGGTTCCCCACGAAGCGGTTTCGGCATCGCAGCGGACTTTGTACGATTTTATCAGGCCGGTCGAGCGAGCCTGCATGAGTACGGCGGTTGCCGACCGGGTAAGGGCAGACCAGAGCATGGCGTCATTCTTGACGTATTGTTTGTAGAGGTCGCGCGCATGCATTTCGACTTCGGCAAGGATTTGAGCCTCGATGGCCGATTCTTTTGCTTCGATTTGGGCGTCGATCGAGGCGGGGGCTTCGTCGTGCACGGGAATACCCTGGACTTCGGTAAATGTGTTTGCCGGCTGAGGCGCGGCATGTGAGGGGGTGACGAGCGCCGCGACGACTGTGCGGGGGCCCTGGCGGCGGCTGACCATGATCTCGATGTGATTTTCGTTGAGCAGCGCGATATCGTCGGGCGACATCGGTGGCAGATCGTGCACGCCGCGCAGATGGGTTGCGGTGCCGAGCGCAAGCGGCGCAATCAGGCAGCTGGGGGGAAGCCATTCGGCGCTGCGGCGGCCGGGGGTGACCGTCGACACATAGGGCCAGCAGAAGGATGCAAATCGCGGCAGCATCGCCTGAAGTTTGACGATTCTGGAGGCTTCGGTGTGCTGCGGTGGATCCAGGAACAGGCGAAAATCGAAATCGAGACAGTGCGGCTGGCACATCGCGCAGATTTCAAGCTGTTGTGCGGCATCGGTGATGCCCGGAAGCACAAGTGCATCGAAGGGACCGCCGTCAAAGACGAGATCGAGCGCATGACGGATGGACGATAGATCAGCGATATCTGCATCTGCAGCCAGTATGCGGCTGATGCCGTTCATTTTGGCGTGGCAGGCTGCGTGTGTTGCGAGGTAACTCGTGTCTTCGATCATACCGCAAAGCGACTGGAATTGCGCGAAAGAATCGACGCGAACCAGGCGCTGCGGGTGTTTGGGCAGCGTTTGAACGATTGCAAGTTTCATCATACGAAGAGAGCCGTTCGCGGGAACGGCTCTGACTGGGAAAAAGAAAGTGTTTTATTTGACGGTGAAAACGACGTTTGCGCCTTTCTTGAAGGACTTGGGATTGGCGGATGCGGGAATGAGTGCGCGGCACGAAGTGGGGAAGCACTGCGTCGTTTCGATTTTGATTTTGGTACCTTCGATGTAGCCGACCATACCGGTTTCGACGCCTTTGTTCTTGCCAACATCGCGGATGGTGATTTCTGCGGAACCGTCGGGCTTTTCGGTGATAACCGCGATAAAGCCTTTAATCTTGGTGCCGCTGCTTTCAGCCGGCTTGGGATCTTCTTTGGGCGCCTTGTCGGGTTTGCTGTCGGTGTTGGCGGGTTTGGTTGAACCGGAGCCGGAGTGATGTCTGGATGAGGATGAAGACTGTGTTTTGGTGGATGAGCTGCTGGAAGTGGTTGTGACGGGGGGATCATCGACGGGGGGCGGCGGCGGCGCGACGACCTGCATGGATCTGTAGACGGCCTCTACTGTATAGATGGATTTGCCGCGAACAGCATAGACCTGGAAGTAATAGACGCCACGCTGGACGTTGAGCGGCTCGGACGGATAATAGCTCTGATTGGGTTTGAATGCCTGATCGTAGATTTTTCGGTTGTTGGCATCGAAAATTTTCCATCCACCGTCGATGCCGGCTGCTGTATCGAGATTGAGGTTGATGGTGATGGTTCCGGGCTCGGTGACGATCATGTATCGCCAGTCTTCGCGATCGCCGGCATCGAAATCCAGACGATCATCGATTGGTCCCATGTTGAAGATGAGCCCAAGTGCGGTTTTGGATGTGGCGTCCTGGTCGACCACCATTTCGGTCTGAGGCTTTACAGATGCATTCGCTCCCGTCTCGGAACCATCTGCCACGCATCCTCCCCATACGACAAGGGCTGACAGTATTAATCCGATTTTACAAACTTTCCGAAACACGGCTAAACTCCTTCATTTGTGTCGAGTTTCCAACAAAGCTGCATCAACGATTCGGATGCAGGTGCATCATCCTCCGCATTCAGCATAGCATAATCTATTCCGTTTTTCACTTTTTGCATACGACAATTTTACGGGCATGTATTCAAAAAGCCGAAAACACACATAAAATGCATATTATTGGGCAATTCTGTGCTATTCTGTAACAAGTGGGTTATGCACGCCATTTTTCATCGGACAGGGGAGAAAGTGTCATGTCGGAGCAGGATTTGTTCAAGGATATTTTCGGGAGTTATCACGATGATCTGACGTCGGATTCGTCCAGCGCTTTTTCAGAGTCTTCCAAATCGTCTGCAGATTCGCACGCTTTCAAACCGGATGATACAGAAGATGTCTACAAATCGTTGTTCAGCGACACGCATGCAGACGCCGACGACGCCAGCCTGATGTCATCGAAATCCGATGGGCTGTTTGGCTTTGATGCGTCCGGTAAAACCGGTGGCGGCTTTGAATTTGAGAGCAAATATGACCAGCCGGAAACGTCGCTTGATTTCGGCAAGTCATCGTCGGAATTGGAGAATTCGTTCAAATTTGAGAGCAAATATGACCAGCCGGAAATGTCGCTTGATTTCGGCAAGTCATCGTCGGAATTAGAGAATTCGTTCAAATATGAGAGCAAATATGACCAGCCGGCATCGTCGCCTGATATCGGCAACACCTCATCGGAATCAGAGAATTCGTTCAAATTTGAGAGCAAATATGACCAGCCGGCAACGTCGTCTGATATCGGCAATTCATCGTCGGGATTAGAGAATTCGTTCAAATTTGAGAGCAAATATGAGCATCCGGAAACGTCGCCGGATGCTGGCATGCCAAAATTCGAAATGCCGGCGCCTTTGTCGTCTGGTGGTTTCAAGCTTGAGCAGAAAGCGTTTGTGATCGAAACGCCGAAATTCGAGCTGCACAGCGGTGGATTATCGGATGTAACAAAACAGGAAACCACTGATGCGCCTGCAGTTGCGCAGGCTGTTGAAACAGATGCAGATGTGGTCCCTCCCAGCCCCAGGACGATGCCCGTTATTCCGAAAATACCTCCGTCTCACGGCGCTGCAGGCGGCATTCGAAACGACGATTCTTCGATTCGCGAGAATCGTTTGAGTGCAGGGGCTTTGCCAGACAAGATGATGGTTTCCGGTGATATCCGGTACGATTCGTCGCAGTATTCATCGGCGGTTGACAGCCATTTTATTTCGTCAGAATCCAGCAGACCGGCGAATGGCGGGAGCAGAATCGTTTCGGCTCCGGAACCGCAGCCAGAACCTGATTCGTTTTATGATCGCAAAACTGCTCCCAATCTCAAACCTGTTGGAGATCCGGACGAAGACGACGCTGCTTTTGATAATGCATTTTATGATGATGATGAAGACTCAGCGTTTGAAGAAGCTGCAGGCGCCCGGCTGCGCAGCAGTCCTCCCCAGCCAAAGTCGGATGGCAGCCTCGTGGCTGTAATCAGCCCGTCGGAGATTCAAATCAGGGCTGAATACACGACGATGGATTTGCTGCGCAAATACGACAAGATGGGTACGATTGGCGGTATTTTGCTGGTGATTGCCATTATTGCATTTTTTCCGGCTGTGGGCTTCGAGGCTGGATTTATGATTTTCCTCACGATTGCTGCATTGATTACTGCGATTTGTCTGATCGTGCATGCATCCAGCAAACAGACTGAGATTTTCAAGGGAAATGTTGTCACACCAGTGCTCACCAGGGTGCTGAATTATTCGGTGGCGACAAGCAGTCTCTTTAAATCCTATGCCGAATCGTATGTTGCGCAGGTGCTTCGGGATCTGGTCATTAACAACAGGTGGGAGAGCATGAGCCTGTCGGATGCCGTGATCGGCAATCTTTATGGCCGTAACTTTGCGTTTCTCGATCTTAAGCTCACGCATTCGACGGGGGGGAGGAATTCCAGAACGATTACCGATTTTGCCGGGCAGGTACTCGCCATGCCATTGCGGCTGCGCATTTCGGAGGGATTCAAAGTCCCGGGGTTTGAGACGAATCCCGGCATCGGTTTCAGCCAGCTCAATATGCAGCCCATCCGGGGATTCCAGATGTCATCGTCGTTTAATGTTTTCACGCAGTATCTGCTTGGATGCAAAGCGCAGAAGAGCGAACAACCCGTTTATTCAACAGATGATCCCATCGAAAGACTTTCGAATACAGCGAAGTTTCAGAGAGCCATGACGGAGCTTGCTGAATGCGCCAGATGTCCGCACGCAGTATATGCTGTCGGTAATCTGTTGTTTGTCGTATTGTCGAGCAATCGCGATTTGCTCGAGTTTCAGAGCAGCGATGTCGGCAGCGATAATATTTCACTGAACGAAGCAAAGGTGCGCGTTGTGAACGAAGCCAACTGGATGCGTTCGATCGTTATCCCGTTCATCCGGTATCATGTGGTTTGACGATACGCTGCGCCTCCATGTGCCGTTCGATGGAATGAAATCAGATAATTGCTGATTTATATAAAAAGTATAGCAAAGCCCGATTTGGGTCTGCATGCGCAAAATTCGCCTGCAGCGTCGTCCGCGAATTTGCGGAGAGCTGCAGAAGTTCAGATAATTCATAAAAGGAAAACCAGATGGCATTTCGCACAGAACACGATTTAATTGGTGAGTTTCAGATTCCCGAAGAGGCGCTTTATGGCGTTCATACGGCGCGCAGCGTCGAGAATTTTACGCTGACGGGACGTCATGTCCATCCTGCATGGATCCATGCAATGGGCGAGGTAAAGCTGGCCTGTGCCAAAACATCGAGGCATTTGGGGGCATGGGCAGATGATCCGGCCAAAGCCGATGCGATTGAGATGGCCAGTCTTGAACTGGCCGAGGGCAAACTCGACGAATGGATGGTTGTCGATCCGCTGCAGGGTGGGGCTGGAACTTCGCTGAATATGAATGCGAACGAGGTCATTGCGAACCGCGCGCTTGAGATGGTGGATTGCAAGCATGGCGATTACAGCCGCATTTCGCCCCTGGATGATGTGAACTATCAGCAGTCGACGAACGATGTTTGTCCGACGGCGCTTAAAATCGCGCTCATCCGCGAGATCGACAATTTCATGCCGGCGCTCAAGACGCTTGAATTTTCGCTCAGACAGCAGTCCGAAAAACTCGCAGATGTCGTAAAAGTGGGGCGCACGCAGTATCAGGATGCGGTGCTTACCACGCTTGGATTTGAGTTCAAGGCTTATGCCGAGGCGCTGAACCGCGATTTCGAACGTCTGGTGCGCATGCGTAAAATGCTGGGGCACGTCAATCTTGGTGGCACAGCGATTGGCACATGTGTGAGCGCCTCGCACGCCTATGTCGAGCAGGTCGTTCCGATGCTCGCCCGCGTGACCGGTCTGGAGCTCGTCCAGAATGACGATCTCATCGACGGCACGCAGAATCTCGACGTTTTTGCGATGCTCAGCGGCGAAATCAAAACGTTGTCGGTGACACTGCTCAAGATGTCGACCGATTTGCGTTTCATGTCATCCGGTCCGCAAACCGGTATTTCCGAAATCCATCTGCCGCCGCGTCAGGCCGGCAGTTCCATCATGCCTGGCAAGGTCAATCCGGTGATTCCCGAAGCCATGACGCAGGTCAACTTCCGCGTGATTGGCCATGATACGGCGGTAACCTTTGCCACCAGCCAGGGCAATCTCGAGCTCAATCCATTTTTACCGCTCATCGCCGATTGTCTGCTCAACGATTTCGATTTGCTCGGCAATGCATGCATGATGATGTCGAAATACTGCATCCAGGGGATAGAGGCCGACACCGACAAGTGCCGTCAGGGGGTCGCTTCCTCTACCGCACTCATCACAGCCATGGTCGCAAGAATTGGCTATGATCGCGCCTGTCAGATTGGGATCGATGCGGTGAACGAAGGAAAGCCAATCAAGCAGAAGCTGCTTGAGCTCAATCTGCTCACCGAGGAAGAGTGCGAGGCGCTCACCAGTGCAAGTGCGGTGCGTTCGACCATGGCAGATCGGGCGCGGCACGGATAGCGCATTGCGAAATATGTGGCGGCACCGGGCCTGGAGCTTATAGTTGATTGCTGATTGATTGGAGCAAAGCGCGCTAATGAAGAGGCAAAAGCGTCCGGCCCGGTGGACGCCTGAAATGCGTCATTTCTGGGGCATGCAAAGGCTCAAAACCAGCTTGATACAGGTTCTGTTACGGTTGCGCATCAGAGCTCCGGGTGGAATAACATTTAGGTTGCGCTCAAAAAATAACGCAAAAATGATGAATTGCGCAAAATAATATGATATAAATTTTGCTTGCTGCGTTGGCTTTTACGCTTAACGCAATTGTGGTGAATGTTTTGTCAGTATTTTTTGAGTTTGATAACGAGGGGTGGTTCCCTAAAAAAACCAGGAGAAAACATGAATAAGAATTTGTTAAAGCTTTGTGTCCTTGGGTGCGCAGCTGTAGCGTTCAACGCATGTGATACCGGTGAATACAAAAATCTGGAGTGCGATGAGAGCTATGTGGCAGAGTGCCTTTCGGAAAATGCTTTAATGTCATGTGAAAACAACAAACTGGTTCTTAAATCCTGTGCAGAAGGCGCGACCTGTATACATGTGGATGGCAAAGCCACCTGCGCAGCAGATGGTGAAGGCGGCACGGTTAATCCGATCACTTGTTCCAACAGCTGCATTGATGGCACGAATCTCAAGAAGTGCAATTCCGACGGTACAACCGAGACCGTTGATTGTTCGCTGAGCAACCAGGTTTGCGAGAATAACGCCTGCGTCAATCCTTCTACGCCGTCTTGCGAAGTCAAATGTAAAGATGCGAACACGCTGACCAAATGTGTTGAAGGTGTACCCACCGATGAGGACTGCACCCATGATGCAGAAGGCAATGAAACAAACAAGGTCTGCGGTGATGATGGCAACGGCAGCTTCGCATGTGTCGAAAAATCAGGTTGTGTCGTTTCCTGCGATACGGATGGTGTCACGCTTAAAGACTGCGATGCAGATGGCAACCCTGTGACCCGCAATTGCGCTGTGGATGAAGCGGGCAATGAAACGAACAAGGTTTGCGGTGATGATGGCAACGGCAGCTTCGCATGTGTCGAAAAATCATCCTGCGTCGTTTCCTGCGATCCAGATGGCATCACGCTCAACGATTGCGATGCAGATGGTAACCCTGTGACCCGTAATTGCGCAGAGGATGAAGATCACAATCCGACCGGCCGCATCTGCGGTGATAATGGCAGTGGCAGCTTTACATGTGTCGAAGACGACCGCTGCACAGAGTCGGTCTGCGACGGTACAGATACCCTCAAACGCTGCGGTGATAATGAAAGATTTGAAATCATCGATTGTGAAGAACTTGGTATGGTCTGCGGCATTGGCTCTGTCGGCGAACCGGATTGCATTGCAAAATGCACAGCTGCCGATAACAAATGCAGCGATGATGCGACTACCGCAATCGTCTGCGACACCGATACCGGCCTGATTACCGAAACCGTCTGCGCATCCACCAATCCCAAGGCCCAGTGCAAACTGGATGATGATGATCTTCCGGTGTGCGAAGAAGCTGCTTCTATCATCGGTCTGCCCTGCTCATGTGACAGCGCTGACTGCACAGAAACCATCACCGGTGCCCAGTTCAAGGCTTTCTTCAAGGATGATGGCAAAGATATTCTGCCGAAATATTTCGATTCGAGTGATCCCGCCTACATTCCCGATGATGCAAACATCATCGTTCCCAATCTCTTCACGGCAAGCAGCAAGGGCTGCGAGGCTCTGAAGGATGTCCCAACTCCGGATGGCATGGGAATCGTCTGTTATCGTGACACCGCCATTCAGTTCGCACCCTCCATCGTTAAAATTGTTTCCACAGATTTCCCTGAAATCCTCAAGAAATATGATGAATCTGCCGAAAACACCGGCAGCCTGGCTCAGACGCTGACCGAAATTGGCAACATTCTCAGCGGCGGCATCCAGTTCAAGGCCGCCAACGTTGGTTACTGCACCTTTGCTGCGATGAGCGTCAACATCGACACCCACGATACGGGGCTGTTCAACTATGTGTTCCAGCCCTATGTGTTTGACGAGTCGAAAGATACCGATAAAGTCGGCATTTCGAGCAAACTCAGCCGCGGCACGGTCGTGAAGGAACTCGACAGCGACGATGTCTGCCCCGCAGGCAGCAGCTATTTCCGCTACAAACTCGCCAAAAAGCTGAACTTCATCGGCGACACCAAGGTCGAATTCTCGATGTGTCTGCAGAACTGCGCAGCCGATACCGACTGCAACGACGGTTACAACTGCATCGATATGGACGGCAACTATTGTGACGGCGTCGAAGGCGACTGCTTCACCGGTTACAAGAAAGACGGCGTCCTCTGGACGAGCGACAGCTACGCTTCCGGCCGCGCCTATCCGCAGCCAGCCGAAGGTGGCCACAAGATCTGCTTCTCGCGCGAAGCCATCGGCAGCTTCTTCGATCTCAAGGGCCGCCTGAATCTGGTCCGCGATGGCCTCAAAGATGCAGGTCTGTAATCTCCTGTCATTTCTCATCATGAAAGCCGGCACCTTTGGTGC
Source organism: uncultured Myxococcales bacterium (assembly GCA_946415045.1). Classification (GTDB taxonomy): domain Bacteria; phylum Myxococcota_A; class Bradymonadia; order UBA4248; family UBA4248; genus UBA4248. The sequence goes on along the minus strand of CAMKRB010000011.1, from coordinate 6,372 downwards.
TGGCTTTTTTTGTTTTTTTTTTGCACTCGCTTTGGGGCGACCACGCTGGGTCGCCCCTACAGCTCGTTGGCTCGCTTTGGGGCGATGCCCCTACAGCTCGCCGGCTCGCTTTGGGGCGATGCCCCTACAGCTCGCCTTTGTTTTCCGTGGATTCGCTGCGCGCATCTACGGTTCATCTCACGCGTCCAACAGGGAGGGCTGTGACGCTCCCGTGGAATATGCCGGATTTGGATTTTAGGATAAAATACGTACATGTATGTATATATAAATATACCAAATTCATTTGCACAATCATAACCGGCTCTGTAAAATAATTGCCGCTCTTTTCGGTCAGATTAACACATGTCAAAGGGAAACAGGATGAATTCACAGATATTACGCGGTCACATCGTTCATGCGCCAAAGCTGGGGCAGCTTGAGATTATTGAAAATGGCTGTATGTTGCTCGAAGACGGGCGGATTGCCGGGATTTGGGAAAAACTGCCGGATGCCTATAAGGATGTGCCGCAGGTCGATTACAGTGATCGGCTGATCATGCAGTCTTTCTGTGATATGCATCTGCATGCGCCGCAGTATCCGATGCTCGGCATGGGCATGGATTTGCCGCTGATCGAATGGCTGAATACGTATACATTCAAGACCGAATCACGGTTTGCCGATACTGAATATGCGCGCGAGGTTTACCGCAGACTGGCGCGTGAACTCGTCGACAACGGGACGACACGCGTCTGTGCATTTTCGTCGCTGCACCTGGAATCGACGATGATCCTGATGGAAGAATTCGAGAAAGCGGGCATTTCGGGATATGTCGGCAAGGTGAATATGGATCGCAACGGTTCACCCGAGCTGCAGGAAACGATCGAAAATTCGATTCGCGATACGTATGCCTGGCTGGATCGCTGTGATCCAAAGGCCAATATCAAACCCATTCTCACGCCGCGGTTTACGCCGTCGTGCACGAACGAGCTAATGGCTGCGCTTGGCAAAATCGCCGCCGAAAAACATCTGTATGTGCAGTCGCATCTTTCGGAAAATACGAGTGAAATTGCGTGGGTTGGTGATTTGCATCCCGACTGTCCGCAATATTGGGATACGTATGCCAAATATGGCTTGTGGAACGATCACACGGTGATGGCGCACTGCGTGCACAGTGACCAGCGGGAGCGCGATGCGATCAAGGCGCACAACGTCGTTGTGGCGCACTGCCCCGATTCGAATGTGAACCTGATCAGCGGCATTGCGCCGATACGCCAGATGCTCACAGAGGGCATCTGGGTGACGCTTGGCAGTGATATCGCGGGCGGCGCGATATTGCCGATGATGGGGGTGATTGCCGAAGCCATCCGTTCGTCCAAATGCAAGCGGATTTCGTCGAACTGGACGACCGATTTTCTGTCGGTTGCTGAGGGCTATTATTTGGGCACGACGTCGGGGGCACATTATTTTGGCGGCGGCGATGGATTTGCCAAAGGCGACAGGCTGCATGCGGTTGTCGTCGATGATCGCAAATACATCGATACTGCGCGGCTTTCGGTGCGCGAACGATTCGAGCGCGCCATTTATCGTGCCCAGACGGCGGATATCGTTGCGGTTTATGGCGAAGGCAAAAAAATTAAGTAAAGACGTGTCGTGACACGTCTCTATGTTCTTGGGGTTGCCGGGGCGTTGCGGGGCCTGGCCCCGCGGATAACGGCGCGTATTTGCGCAAGCAAATAGCGGCGTCGGGGGTAGACGCGTATTTGCGCAAGCAAATAGCGGCTCAGGGGGCGTCAGCCCCCACAAACGCCATTTGGACAGGCCGAACGTCGGCGCTAACCAGTGATTCATGTCCAGTTTTTTGCCAAAGGAGAGCTTATGAAACGCAGTTGGGTTTTGAGTGGTCTGCTATCGATTGCGCTTGCTGCATCTGCATTTGCCAATCCGAGCTATGATTCCAGGGCCTGGGAGTCATTTATGGATGGCAAGGCAACTGCAGTTCCGGCTGGTGTGCCTATTGGAAAAGGTGCTGTCGGCCTGTGGCATGGCGATGGCTTTTGGTCCAACAACAGGCTGGTGGATATTTCGAATGCCATCGATGCATCGAAGTTGGACGGCGTGGTGATTTCGGATGAGTCGCGTACCGGAAAACGGTATTATACCGGTGATACGGGAAGCACTTTTTTGAATGCGGTTGTCGCCGAAATGCGCAAGCTGACCAAAGATAAAAAAGCAGGCATTCCTGTGGCATATCTGAGCTATGCGCCATCGGCTGTGCCCATGCAAATGATGGATCTGCCCGGACAGAGCGTCACCCTGGGATTATTTGTTAAAGACAAGACCGGGTCAAAACTGCTTGCAAACGGGTCGTATCGCAATGGTCGTGTGATATCCGTACTCAATCTGCCGCTGCATCAGAAACACGAACAATACGTATCGGCTACTGCCTCAAAAAAGCAGGAATATCTGGCAATGGACGATAAGACGCTGCGTAAAACGCTGAACGAAGCGGGCAGGACTTCGAACACTGCGGGTACGATTGCAACCAAAAATGCCAAGGACCTTTTTGAACTCGAAGATCAGGTTGAAGCAGAGCTTGGTGCAGAGCTTGACGGATTGTCGCCCGAGGAACGCAAGGCCAGAATCCGCGAGGAAGTGATGCAGCGTCAGGCCGCTGATGTCGCAGATAAGCAAAAAGACAGAACGAAATACGAGCTGGATGTCGAAAAGACCTGGCTGATGCTCGAAGCGGTGGTGATGCAGCAGAACGCGGTGGTGACGCATATCAATATATCAAATGAATTGCGCGCAGTGCTGATTTCATACGCTGCGGCACAGAAACGGCCGCAGGCTGCAATCGACCGGGTTTTTGCGCTTTCGAATGATAGCAAATCCATGCGCGGCAATATCACAGTGAGGCTTGGATGCAGTCTTCGTGACCGGTTTTTGGGATGCAGCGAGCGCGATGATGCGACAGATGCACTGGTGAATGCCCGTGCTGCAACGATGCTCAAAGGTGCGGAGACCCTTAGTGGCGAGTCGCAGATGGAAGTGCTTCGGATGATTGAGATGAGCGGGGCGGACGGGATTTATGCCGAGCTGGATGCATTCAGCCAAAAACTGGGTCCAAAGACTAAACAGGACAAGGAACTCCGCAGTCAGATAAATAAAATCCGAATGAAGCAGAGAATCAATGCTGCGGATGTGGCGGTTATCTGCCAGGCAAATTCCGCGACGAGCGGCGGCAAGAAGAGAGCCGGGAATTTGGGCGGGTTGAATTTGCCCATGTATCGGCAGGATGAGGCAGAACTGAACAAACTGCCAGGAGCTTTGGCCGCTGCGGATGATAATTGCCGCCAAAAATTTGTGCGTCTGGCCAACAATGTGAACATGCTGCGTTATACCGATGACCCGAAGGTTGCGCCGTATATCCTGCTGCATTTCAAGAATCTGGCGCCGGCTCACAATTCGAAGGAATTCCAGATCAAACGGCTGAATGTGGCGATGGGGGATTTGCTCGTTTACGAAATGCCGCAGGATAAGAAGACGCTGGCGGATGCGATCGCCTATTGGGAGACGGTTGTTGGTGAAACGGCCGGAAAATCGAAAAATGATCTCATCGTGGCTGCATTGACGCGAGCCAACCTCAAGCTTCCGGATGCAAAAGCGGAGTCTGTTGCAAATATCGATTTTATCTCAGCACAGATGCCGACGCTCGTGCAGAATTACCCGGTTTTGGCTGTGAACCTGCATCGGCTGGCGGAGCGCACACTGCATTCCAGTATTCCGCAAAGCCGGCAAACGTCCAGGAATTATTCCGGTCAGTTTGAGAAATGGTGGGCAGCCAACAAACCGTTGTTTGTGCCCAAGCAACTGGTCCATAACGAGGATTATGAACGGTACAAGTCGTTCTACAGGCCGCGTGGAATGGTGAGCATGGATGGTGATGCGGGCGATGGCGATGTCGACAATACGAATTCCGCTTTGATTAAGCCTGCTGCAGTTCCCGCCAATTCAGCCGTAGTTCCCGCCAATTCAGCCGTAGTTCCCGCCAATTCAGCCGTAGTTCCCGCCAAACCCAAAGCGAAAAAGCCGCACAACCAAAAGAGTGGAAAAACAATAGATAATACGGCTGCGGTATTATTAAAGAATGCCAAATGATCATGTATCCGGCAGAGACGTGCAGTCAGCACGTCTCCACAAAATACCGGTAATCCGCAAATCATAAATCTGGCACGCGCTGCTGGTGGGCTTGATTGCAGTCGTGGGCGAGCATGCGACGCCCACGGACATGAGAATGCGCGGCGTATTTGCCGCAGGCAAATAGCAGCGCGGCCGGTGCGTATTGCGCCATCAGCGCAATAGCACGGCAGACATCAAAAAAAATCAAATCACTCGGACAAGCACGATGGTAACAAGCGAATGATTGAATCTGCTGAAGGATTGCAATCATCCGGCACGCCTGGAAGGCGTCTCATCTGAATCCATAACCGGGTGTGCCGTTGGCACGCCCGGAAAGACTGGGATAACCGCAGATAATTGTGTATCAACGCGATCGTCGTTAACGCAAAAAAACATTGCCACGCGGTATGCGAATGATATAAACTGTTTCGTCCGATCCGGAGAACGCGTCAGTTTTGAGCGCCAGGTTGGTGGCCGTTGGAGCCGTGTTTTTAACCCTTTTTGTTCCTTTTGGAGCTGTCATGCCCGAAAATTTTGAAATGGAAAATTTTGAAGCGCTGCTCGCCGAGTACGAGCAGGGTCAGAACAATGTTCGCGAAGGCGAGATCGTCAGCGGTAAAGTTGTCGATTTTGTGGGCGATTATGTCGTCGTGGACATTGGATACAAGTCGGAAGGTCAGGTTGCAAAATCTGAGTTTCTGGCACCCGATGGTTCGTTCAATGTGAAGATTGGCGACACCGTGGATGTTTATGTCGAAGCGACCGAGAATGAGAACGGCCTTTGCGTATTGAGCAAGAAAGAAGCCGACAAACTCATGATTTGGGAAGAGATTTCGAAGATCGCCGAACGCGACGAGACCGTCGAAGGTACGATTATGAGCCGCGTCAAGGGTGGTCTTGCCGTCGATATCGGCGTTCGCGCCTTTTTGCCCGGCAGCCAGGTCGAACTGCGTCCGACCCGCAACCTCGACAAATTCATCGGCCAGAAGTATCGCTTCAAAATTATCAAGTTCAACAAGAAACGTGGCAACATCGTCCTTTCGCGCCGTGCGCTGCTCGAAAAGGAACGCTCCGTGCTCAAGAGCCAGACGCTCGAAAAACTGCACGAAGGTGCCATTCTCGATGGTATCGTCAAGAATATCACCGAATACGGTGCATTCGTTGACCTGGGCGGCATCGATGGTCTGCTTCATATCACCGATATGAGCTGGGGCCGCGTGAATCATCCGAACGAAGTCGTTCAGATTGGCGACGAAATCAAGGTCAAAGTGCTCAAATTCACGCCGGAAAACGAACGCGTCAGCCTGGGTTACAAACAGCTCGCTCCAGATCCCTGGCAGCATGCAGCCGAACGTTATCCCGCCGGCATCCGCGCTCTGGGCCGCGTCGTGAGCCTCATCGATTACGGTGCATTCGTTGAACTCGAAGAAGGCATCGAGGGTCTCATCCACATCAGCGAAATGAGCTGGACCCGCCGCGTGAAGCACCCCAGCCGCGTCGTGAACGTCGGCGATGTGATCGATGTCGTCGTCCTCAGCCTCGACACCGAAGCCAAGAAGATCAGCCTCGGCATGAAACAGACCGAGCCGAATCCCTGGGAAATCCTCGAAGAGAAATACCCCGTTGGCACCATCATCAAGGGCAAAATCCGCAACATCACCGATTTCGGTCTCTTCATTGGTGTCGAAGATGGCATCGATGGTCTGGTCCATGTCAGCGACATCAGCTGGACACAGAAAGTCCGCAACCCGGCCGAAATTTACAAACGCGGTGACGAAGTCGAAGCCGTCGTTCTCAACATCGACGTCGCCAGCGAGCGCTTCAGCCTCGGTATCAAGCAGCTCACAAGCGATCCGTGGGAAGTTCTGCCCGATCGTTTCCCGCCCGGATCGGTTGTTGATTGCAAAATCACCAAGATCACCGAATTTGGTGCTTTCGCCAGCATCGAAGAAGGCGTCGAAGGCCTCATTCACATCAGCGAACTCAGCCGCGATCGCGTCGATGATCCCGATCAGGTTGTGAAAGTCGGTGAAGTGCACAAAGCCGAAGTTATCAGCGTGGATCCTGCCGAACGCAAAATCGCCCTGTCGATCAAATCGTTCGTTCGCAACAGCGAAACCGGCAATCTCCGTCAGTACATCGACAACGACGCTTCCTCCACCGCTCACCTGGGCGACCTGCTCCAGAACAAACTGAGCGATCTGGATTAATTGT
>CAMKRB010000010.1 GCA_946415045.1 uncultured Myxococcales bacterium | reverse complement strand
AACAGTTATGTTTCAAGCGGTTATGTGCATGATTTGAGGGTGCGAAACTTGAGTTATTGTCAGAATTAATGTTTTTCTCAAAGGATAGTTGCCTCCTGCCTCCTGCCTCCTGCCTCCTGCCTACTGCCTCCTGCCTGGATTGATTCACACAAAGTCCTATAGACGGCAATGCGGAGCTGAACAATTACACATAGCTCTGTTTTTTTATTTTCACAGCTATTGATTTATTCCATCTCACTTTATAGATTGTCCCGTGTCTGCCTGTGACACGTGAACTTTTTTATGGAGGATTGCAATGCGCAATGTGTTGGTGATGTGCATTCTGGCTGCAGTTTGCTGTTTGCCGGGATGTGATGAGAGTGACAATAAACAAAGCCCGGCAGCAGTTTGCGGCAATGGAATTATCGAAGCCGGCGAATCATGCGACTCCGACAACTTCGGCGATTTGACGTGCGACTCAGTTTTTAGTGGTACCAAAGGAAATCTGGAGTGTTCATCTGATTGCCAGATCGATTTTTCTGGCTGTACAGAACCCAAATGCGTCGAGCAAAATGGACGCCGCGAAGGCAATGAAGAATGTGACGGTGAGGATTTTGGCACTGCAACTTGCGCATCCGTCATTCCGGACAAACCTTTCGGTCGTCTTGGATGTACGCAAAAATGCCAGATCTCCACGACTTTTTGTGCCGTTGCGGATTTGGGACTTCAGGCACCGAATCCAGATGTCGAGCAAACCGATGCACTGTGCTCCGATGGCGAAAACAACTTCAAAACCGTCAATAAAGACGGAACGCTTTCGAGCTGGTTCGATTGCAAAAATCACAGCTGCCTGACCTCCCCGTTTGTACAAATCTGCCAGGCGACCGAGAATTCCGACGCAGCATGCTCCGATAAAACAGATAATCCCAATGCATCCGCATTACCCGGTGAAATGTCGGGCGCTTCAAACGGACTGATTGATTGCCAGGATCCATCGTGCTTCAAAAATTGGCGAGTGACGGTGTGTGAGAAAGAAGCGCCCAAATGGGAATTGGGGACAGATTGTGGAGATGGCGCAGACAACGACGGCGATACGCTGGCCGACTGCAACGATCCCGACTGTCTGCACGCAGGAATGAGCAATTGCGAACTCGGCGATCGCGTGCGCGTTTTGTTCGATAATTCGCATCACCAAATCGCCGGCAACATCGACTGGATTATCGATGTAACCGGACGCCATCCCTTCCCAAGCAAACCTACCACCGAAAATCAATGGCACGGATCCCTGTCCAGTCTTGGTCTCGATTTGCTCAACACCGGGAGATTTGTCGTCGAAACACTGCCGCAGGACCGATCGTTTACCTATAAAAATGCCGCAGAGCCGCAGGACTTGAGCGGCTATCACATTCTCGTCATCGATGAGCCAAGCTCCAAACTGTCCGATGCCGAAATCGCAGCAGTGCATCAGTTCGTCGCAGATGGCGGTTCTCTGCTCTTATTTGCCGATCACAAAGGTGCCGATCGCGACGGCAATAACGTCGATGCCGTCGATGCCATCAACGATATGCTCGCCAAATTGCCCGGCGCTACATCAAAGACCGATAATCCATTCGGATTCCATGCACTCGAAAACACATCCATGTCAAACGACACCGCTGTGGTCGCCGAAGGTGCAGCAGATCATCCGGTGATTAAAAACACTGCCGGTACCGTTGCAACAACCGGGTCTTACGCTAGTACAGCATTCCAGATCACCGACACATCCAAAGTCAAACCGTTGCTCAAAACCAAAACAGGCAACCAGAATTATGCCATTGCCGTCGAATACGAAAATGGCCGCATTGTTGCTGTGGGCGATTCGTCAATCGCTGGCGACGGCACCAATTTCCTCGGCATTTCACTGAACAACGCCGCATACAAAAGCACGACCCTCGACAACCGCATCTTTTTGCTCAATGCATTTGAGTGGCTGCATCGATAGCCCCAAAATTCGCCTCCCCGGGAACTTCGGTGTACCAAAAGTACAGGAAGGTTTTCCTGAGGAGGCATAAATATGAAAAAATCTCGATTTATTATTGCTCTATCATCACTTTTAATTGCTGCGCTTCCAAACTCGCTTTTTGCTGAAGAACCCACAGAACTGCTTGCCTATAACGCATCACAGAAAAGCAGCGCAGGCACCGTGGATGACGATATTCTCGCAGCCATGCAGGCACTCGACGAAGTCGGCGCAATGCTCGATACCAACAGCACTTCCGATAAAGTCGACGTCGACAGCATCCTGAATGCGGCATCGAACAATAATGCCAATAAAGAAGCCGAACAGCCGAATAGCAATGCTCTGGCTGCCGCTCCAGCTCAGTCATCCAAAACGACATCATTCAGAATTGACGATGTTTTGGATGCACCACAAACCCAACCTGCAAATCCCCAAAAAGCAAATGATACAGCGCTAAAACCGGCAAAACAGGATACCGTCGTTGCAAAAGCCGAAACCAAAGCGGATGCGCCAAAACACAATATCCAGACCGCACCTGCAAATCCCCAAAAAGCAAATGAAACAGCGGTAAAACCGGCGAAACAGGATACCGTCGTTGCAAAAGCCGAAACCAAAGCGGATGCGCCAAAACACAATATCCAGACCGCACCTGCAAATCCGGAAAAAGAAACCAAAGCTGCGGCAGCCAAACCGCAAAAGCCGGAGACTGTGGTTGCCAAAGCAGAAACGCAACCAGTCCAGAAATCGGTAACAACCAACGGGATTCATGCGACAACCGCATCCCAGGCAGGAAAACCTCAACCGCAGCTGTCACCCGCGTCTGCCCCGCAATCGCTGTCCATGGCCTATGCCATGGCTATCTATAAAGTGAATGGCGTCGACCTCACCCAGGCATCTTCGAAGAAAACCATGCCATCCATCGCCGAACTCTACCAGTATGCATTCGAAAAGAAGCTGGTGTACCAAAGCACCTCGCCCGCCATCGGCGATCTCGTCTTCTTCCATAACACCCTCGATCGCAACCGCGATGGCCGCTGGAACGACTGGCACACGCTTGTCGGCGTTGTCGAAAGCGTCGACAGCGATCAGACCATTAGCATTCTCATCTACAGAACCGATCACATCGAGCGCATCTCGATGAACCTGAAATATCCCGAACTCGACAAAGGCAAAAAAGGGCAGATTCTGAACACGCAGCTGCGCCCCAACGAAGGCGCGCAAAAAGGCACCACAGCCAAGCTTTTCGCCGGTTTCGCCAATCTCCTGGGCAACGCAACATCGGTCACAGTCATCGACAACTGGGCGCCCGGCATGAAGATCAAATAGACATTAATTCAGATTAATTGATTGCGTGCCAGACCGATTCATCGTAAACTTGCACAGTTACTGTATGCAATCAGCACATGATCGCAGTTAGACATCCCGGATAGGAAGAACTCATGTCGAAGAAATTATTTGTGGGCGGACTGGCCTGGGCAACGACGGATGACTCATTAAAAGCGGCATTTGCGCCATTTGGCAACGTGGTGGAAGCCAAAGTAATCTGCGATCGCCAGACGGGCCGTTCGAGAGGATTTGGCTTTGTAACCTACGACAACGAGGAAAGCGCGAACGCGGCGAGGGAAGCGATGCACGAGCAAACGCTTGACGGGCGCACAATCCGCATCGACACAGCGGACGACTCGTCCCCAAGACCCGGCAATCGCCCGCGCCGTCCCCAGCAACAGCGCAGCAATGATCGCAGTGATCACGCATCCGGCCAGCAAGACCGCACGGATCGCCGTTTTCCCGCCGCAGATTACAACAATTTCGTCACAGACGATGGCGGCCGGGGCGGCCGTGACAACCGCCGCAAAGACAAAAAGCGCGATCGCAACCGCTACGACGACGATGATCGCTGGTAGCGTGCTTTCGGGCTGCGCCCGATACGCACGCACTGCGCCCGGCTATCGCGTGCGATACACGCAATACGCCGGGCGTTCTGCATTTTAAGGTAATTCCATGCGAAATACAGATATCATTCGAAAACTGCGCCGTCTGCATACGCTGCTCGTCCTGTCCAAACGCAGCAATGTACTGGCTTTGGCATTACGCAGGGCTCTCGACTTCATCGCCACATGGCGCGACGAGGCGGATGTCCTATTGTCAAAAACACCAACCAGAACGTTGTTTGCAGGATACGGCCCAAAGTTCATCAAGATATTTGACGAACTCATCAGCACGGGCAATATCGCGCTCATCGACAAACTGCAGCCCGAGTTTGACCCTTTTTTCTGCTACCTTTGCGAAATCCCCAGTATCGGCGAAACGATGGCAAGGCGTATGTTTTTCGAACGCAGCATCCGCACCATGGATGACCTGCGCATCGCATACAGCAACAACATCCTGCAAAAAATCCCGGCATTCGGTGAATCCAGGCTTAAAGTGATCGAAGAAATCCTGTGGCAAACGCAGGGACAGGCCGGTTTTGAACCCATGCCTTCGTTCACATTTCAATATACAGAGCCAAGCAAAACCAACCTGGGAACATCCGATACGCCGTCCAAACAACTTTCACTCGCCCTCGATCATACGGCTGAACTGGTTGAAGATGCCGGCGATGACGAAAATCTGTCGAATGAAATCTCGTCCTTCTTTGGCAAAAAACTGTCCGAACCCCGCGCCATATCGCCATCTGCCGAAGCCGACAACCCCATCTACCGCCAGGTTAAAACGCCCTCGGGAAGCTCGCGAAAACATCCATCCCAAAGCCAGCCATCCAGCCAGCCCGTGATTGAACAGGATCGACCGACCCCGGGTATGCTCGATTTCGGACGCAAACCCAAAATCGTCAAAGCCAAATCCGAGCCCTCGCTGTTTCCTGCCAAAACGGATTCCAAACCATCGATACGCACCAACGATTCACAAAACCTGCAACCGATCGACAAATCATCTGCCACAGCCACACCAGGCGATATTGAAGCAATTCTGAATGGGATTTTCGAACGCCTTTCACGCCAGCAAAATGCATCCGAACGCAGAGACGATATTCGCTGGCTGATAAGCCGATGCATTGCAAACCAGACGCGCACCTCCAGTGAACATCAGGCGCAGCCATATTTCGACCAGATAAAAAGCACGTTCCCTGCATCACAGATGCTGTTATCCATTGACACCACCCGATTTGGCGCTCCAATCATCGTTCTCAGCGACAGATACCGCGGATTCGGGCTGGTGCTGGCGATTGGGATTCCATCCCGCGATTTGTTGGCCAGATTTGACAATATCTCGTTGGATCCATCAGACATTGCACCGCAAACGCTCGATGATGTGTCAATGATACTGTCGGACACCGCCATACGCACGCGCGATAGTATCGACAGGGAACGGCTCACCAAATTGCTGCGCATGATGGGACTGAATGAAATATTTATTTGCGGAATCGCTTGTCTTGGAAAATTTTGTTGTGCTTTTTCAGATTAAACATGCCGTTCATTGTGATATAATTCGGATGGATATATGTCTACCAATGTGGTTTATGCATCTGAGATATACGACAACAGCAGGGAATCGGATGCACTCATTCAAACACTGGAAACAATTCAGACATTCAACCATTGCGCTATCGCATCATATAATCCGTTGTTGTAAAAAAACAGGGATGAACAGAGGACAGTTATGAACTATCAGCCGGGTGATATTCTGGGCGGCAAATACAAGATTTTGGGCATGCTTGGCGGCGGTGCGATGGGAAAGCTGTATAAAGCCGAGAACATCACCATTCAAAAGCATGTCGCAATTAAAGTCATGCAAGGCGATTTTGCCCAAAACGAAGAATACCAGCAGCGATTTATGCGCGAAGCGCAGGCTGCAGCATCGCTCGAACATTTCAACATCTGCACGATCATGGACTACGACATGACCGAAAAGGGCGATGCCTATATCGTGATGGAGCTGCTTTCAGGTGAACCTCTTTCGGATCGCATCAAGCGCCTGGGCACGCTGGATCCGATGTCTGCCTGTCTGATCATGCGCCAGCTGCTCAGTGCCCTGGGCTGCGCCCATGCCAAAGGTATCGTTCACCGCGACATCAAGCCGGATAACGTGTTTCTGGTGCATCACGAAGATCGCGACGATTTCGTCAAGCTCATCGATTTTGGCGTTGCGCATATCGAACAGCCGCAAATCGTCGAAGGCAGCAAACCGTTGACACAGAGCGGCCAGATTTATGGAACGCCGCAGTATTTATCACCGGAACAAGCTGAAGGTTCGCCCGTCGATTACCGGGCCGACTTGTATGCCACGGGTATTATTCTGTATGAAATGCTGGTCGGCACACCGCCGTTCGAAGGCAAAAGCTTTTTGGATCTGCTCGTCAAGCAGGTGCGCGAACCCGCGCCACATCTGCCTTCCAATATCGTTCAATCCGATCTTCTGGATGCCATCATTCAGAAACTGCTCGCCAAAAATCCGGACGACCGCTTCAGTTCAGCTCAGGATGTCATCTCGCATCTGGATGAAGTCATTGTGCTGCTTTCGGCAAAAACACCGCTGGCTTCGGCCTCGTTTGCAGCACTTTCGGGATCTCTTGCAGCCAACCTGCAAAAACTCACATCTCAGGTGAATGCCGCGCCAAAGCAGTCGCAGCCCAACAAGGTGATCGTTGCGCTCATCATCGTATGTGTGCTGATACTGGCTGGTTTTCTTGTGATGCAGCTTGTGAAGAAGGCCGCACCGGAAGAACCGATTGCCGAAGAAGTCACCGACCCCGCACCAGCCGAACCTGTAGTTGAAGAACCGGTCGAGGAACTGAGCGAAGCAGAAGCCCTTGCACTGCAAGACCCCGAACCACAGGAGGGCGCTGAAACAGGCGCAGAGCCGGCAAAACCAGAAATTCCGCCTCCTGAACCCTATATCATCGATGAAGCTTTCGGAATCGGTTCCGATGCTGTTTTGTCCGAAAACACCAAGCTTTATGTGGCTTCGGAAGCCTATTTTAACAAAAAATACGCCACAGCTCTGGCGATTTTGGGAAAGGTCAAAGACGATTACTGGAATCACCCGAATTTTGTGAGACTTTATCTGATAAGTGCTTCGGCTGCTCAAAAACCAAAGGAATCTGCAGAAGCACTGGCCCATTTGCTGGCCATAGAACCAATGGCTATCTTCAATCCGGCGGTAAAGGAAGTAGCCGAAAAACTGTTTGATGACGACGACAACGTCGAGTCTTTAGGCAACGAAATCGTCAATCAGCAAGGCGCACACTCAAAAACCGCCATGGCCTGGCTCATCATTCGCTCGGATTATGATCGCAATGAATCACGTCTGAACCGCATGATCGATGTCTACGACCGTCTGAACAACGTCCATACAGATGAAAACGGACAGAAAACCGAAACGCCGGCATGGATGATGCGCAGCGTGAACGTATGGCGTCTGGATAAAAAAGAATGCCAGCGTCGTCTGGGACTGTTGACACAACTTGAGCAAATGAAGGGCAGCAGAGATGACGTCTATCAAAATGTATTGCTGCCGCTGCACGGCATGGATTCGAAAGAATGCATGGTGAGCCGCAAGCGAGCGAATTGCAATGCATGCCTGCGCGAGTGGCTGGATGAAGTCGTCAGTGCATACGAAGGGACTGTCCCCAGGGCAAATGCCAAAGATAAAGCTGACGATAAAGACAAGACAAATGCCAAAGATAAAGACAAGGATGATGATAAAAAGGCAGATGCCAAAGATAAAGACAAGGATGATGATAAAAAGGCAGATGCCAAAGATAAAGACAAGGCTGTTCCCAAAGACAAAGCGAATGACGACGATTAGCGAGCATATAAGCGATCCCATATGATCCCCGGTGGCGGCCCCGGCCGCCCGTATGCTCTCAATCCCCAGGGAATGACATTACTGCCGGAATTGTGTGTTCCTGAAAAAATGCATTTTTTTCATTTTTTGGGGCCCCAAAAAAACGAATTGCCACATATATAGGTGAGTTATATGTGAGAACAGGAAGATCTACAGACATTGTCTGGCAGGTTCTCACATCCCTGGCTTCGGTTGCGTCCATAACGAGGTCATTCGTGTCATCCATATCTGACGAGACATGCTGAATCGTCTGATCCCGGCATCATGCAAAGGACACTGATGATTTGGCGTGTCATTGACAGGTCAAAATGCATGGGTGTACCCAGTTCAGGTCGCAACTGGTGGTGGTGGCGGGGGAGGGGCCCAAATGTTACGATCAAACAACGCGCATTACGTGAGATGAATTGTCCCCCTCCCCCCGGTGCACACGGCAAGTGCAAGGAATGGGTTCATCATCCAGTTCGACGCCATCCCCCCGGTGCGCACGGTAAGTGCACCGCAGGTGCACACGGCAATAAAAAAGCCGCGTATGCCCAAAGGGCATAGCGGCTTTTGGCGTGTGTATCGGGCGGCAGCCCGATAGCACGCCGAACAAAAAATTCAGGGAAATTACAGTCCGTAACCCGATTTTTCGCCTTCAGGAATCAGAACGAGGGTCGTCATTGGTGGAACGTTGACCGTGGCTCTGTTAGCCGAGACGGTGGCGGTCGTATCGCTGCCGAGTGCATCGACGAGCGTGCCGCCGGACCATGGCACTTCGAAGCCATCCATGGTGCTGGTCTGTGTTTCGTGTGTATTCACGACAATAAGCGCCGATTTGTCTTCGTAGGTACGGTAGAAAGCGTAGATGCCGGCCTGACTGCCCGTTGTATCCTCGGAATACCAGACTTTGTCGCTGACCGTACCGCGGCGCAATGCGGGGATTTTTTTGCGCACGTTGATGACTTTTTTGATGTGTTTGAAGATGGGGTTGCCGGTATCCCAGGGCTGATAGTTGGGATAGAGCGATTTCTGGATGCTGTAGAAGATAGAGGCGGTGGGATCGCTCATGTTTTCGCGGTTTGCGGGATCGTTGCCGCCATAGAACCCCTGCTCGGTGCCGTAATAGATGCACGGGATACCGCGCTGCAGGATGAGGAAAGAGAGGGCGTTTTTGAGCGAATCGACACCTTTTTCGTCACGGCGGTTATAGAGGTAACGCATGACGTCGTGGTTATCGAGGAAGTTGACGAGCACATCGCGCGGAGCGATTCCGATGCCGCCATTGCGGGGTTCGTCGCTGAACAGAGCGTGGCGACCGCCTTTGCCGTATGTATAATCCCATCCATAAAGACCGGCAGTTCCCTGTGAATTGCCGCCGCAATCTGGGGAAGCGTTGCCCGGGGCGCATTTGAAAGCGCCATCGATGGCGTATTTCTGCGAGAACAGGAAGACTGAATCGACGGAATCGGTGTTCTTGGTATAGGAAGCGAGAAGGATATCGTTGCCGTCGAAAGCTTCACCGAACATGAGGAAATTCTTTTTACCGCGTTTGGCGGCGTGTTCACGAATGCCTTTGGCGAAAGTTTCCCAGAATGAATATTCGACGTGTTTGAGTGTATCGATGCGGAAACCGTCGCAATCAGTGACATCGATCCAGTAGGAGAACACAGCGATCATCGCCTGACGGACATCGGGGCGTTCGGTAGCGACGTCTTTGAGGCCGCCGGGAAAATCGCCCAGCAGGGTCTGATCATTCTGGCAATAGCCGCGCATTTCGCCATCGAGGTATCCGCCGTCGGTGCCGTCATAATTCGTGAGTTTGTGGGGGCAGAGGCATGTGAAATTGGTATAGTCGGTGCAGCTGCCAGCGCCTGCGTCATAATCGTATGTGCGGCCTTTCTGATGGTACCAGTCGGGATTTGCGAAACCGATGGCTTCGAGAGGTCCGATGGATCCATCGTTATTGAAGTCGATATTTTTCGGTCCGGGAGCCATACGACTGATGGCGGGCATATCGAAGAAAACGATGGGTGCTTTTCCGGAGATACCCATAGAAGTATAGGCATCGATGCCGTGAGCGAGGAAATCGGGATCGTATTCGGTGATACGGCTGAGCGAACCATCATCGTTGGTGCGGCCGGAATTGCGTTCATTATCGCCGCGCCCCGACAGCCATTCCTGGGCAGATCCGTTCATATTGATATCGTAGAAGAAGACCTGACCGACGTGATTCGTAACGATATCGAGGATGAGCTTCATGCCGCGTTTATGGAGTTCATCGCTGAGCCGGCGCAGGGTGGCGAGGTCACCGAAATGGGGATTATGTTTGATAAAGTCCTGAGTCCAGTAGCCGTGGTAGGAAGCGAAACCGGCATCTTCCTCGACGTTTTTGACGACGGGAGAAATCCACAGTGTGGTGACGCCGAGTTCCTGCAGGTAATCGAGTCTGTCGATGATACCCTGCCAGTCACCGCCGTGATAGCGTCCGAGGGATCGGGTATCGACGTTGAAATCGTTATTGACATCGCCGTTCTGGAAGCGGTCGACGATGAGCTGATAGATGACTTCATCGCGCCAATCCTGAACATGAGTGGACAGCTGGATGCCTTCTTCGAATGGCTTTACCGGCAGATTTTCGACATCCACGCACCCAGTTGCATGGAAAGCCGAGATTGCAAAAAGTGCAGCGAATGCAAAACGAGACAAATGCTTTATCATTAACCAAAACCTCAGGTATGGTGGCCCAAGCGCCACATTTTCAGCGCTTTCATAAATAAAAAGCGCGGATTTGTCCATTCCCAATTCGGGCTAAACTAGAAAGATCGTTTACCGCCGCCAAAGAGTCCGCCTTTACCACCGCCGGTAAGTGAAACTTTTGGCTTATTGTCGGCTGCTGACGAACTGCTGCTACCCCCACCGGGCTTTCTCGTTCTTGTCTTGACGGGTTTCGGATCTTCGCCCTGTTTGACCATAGAGATGCTGGCAGCGATAAGTGCTTCTTCATCGGGCATAAAGTTGATACTGCGCGTATCGTACTGAGCGCTTGGTGCGTAGATATCGATGGTTTTCTGGTTACCGACCACGACATAGGCGATCACGGCAGCGACGATAGCCGCAACAGCACCAGCAATGATAATGGGCACAGCCTTGCTTCGTTTTGGCACAGCCTGTTTGGCGAGCTGTTCCTGGCGCAATGCCTCGAGTTCATATTCCTGGCTCATGCGCAGTTCATTGGCTGCGCGCTTTTCGGCTTCTTTTCGGGCGCGTTCTTCGGCTTCCAGACGCAGTCGTTCTTCTTCCGCTGCTTTCTGGCGCGCTTCTTCTTCGAGATCGATCAGACCGGCGTCGATATCATTCTGACGCTGAACCTGAGCCTGCATCTCGGCGTGATGCATACGAAGCTCTTCCTGGGCCTGACGTTCTGCGATAATCGCGCGTTCAGCCTCAATACGAGCCATTTCTTCTTCCTGCTCTCGCTGAAGTCTGGCTTCCTCTTCGGCTCGTCTGCGGTTTTCTTCCAGTTCTTGCTGCTCACGTTCGGCGGCCTGCTCGGAATCATCCAACAGACTGCC
Organism: uncultured Myxococcales bacterium; assembly: GCA_946415045.1. Lineage (GTDB taxonomy): Bacteria > Myxococcota_A > Bradymonadia > UBA4248 > UBA4248 > UBA4248. The sequence goes on along the minus strand of CAMKRB010000010.1, from coordinate 16,430 downwards.
AAGCAGATTTCTGGCGCTATCGCTATTGCTCCCTTTGTTCCTGCCCGAACGACGGACTTTTACTTTAGCAACCTCTCCACTCGACGACAGTGCCTGTAACTTGTTGAGTGAGTCATTAAGCGATGCTCGATTCGCCATGGCCAACCTCCGTTTGAGTTAAGCGCTGCAATGCGCAAAATCACTTTACCATTTTTGTTCGGGACTGTGAAGAATCTGTTTGCTGTTCCACAAACATTATCCACAGGAATGACTCGAAAAAACTGAAATCCCGCTTATTTGATCACGAACGTGAATGCGAAACTGCCATTCGGTTCTACTTTTACGCGGAGCTGGTCAATCTGCCAGTTGTAACCGGCATAATACTTATTCTTGCGCGTCAGCATGCCATTGAACAGCTTCTTCAATTTTTCATCGTTCCCTGCTGATGCATAGAGATCTGTGATGGCACTGCCACCCAGTACTGCAGCATTCCAAATACCCTGGGAAAGGTAAAGTGCATCTTCGATGTTCGACTTGGATATCTGAACGATCGGCGATGCGAATTCCATAAAGATGGTCTTGCATTCGCTGATGGAGCAGTCGGTGACCTGTTCACGCTTTGTCGAAGGCCGTCCTGTGAGCGAATCGCGCGGGCGAGCTGTGATGGACTCGGTATCGATTTCGCCGAAGGACAGCGCACTGTGATGGAGCTGGGGCGCGCGAGAAGCGCCGGGATGATTCTGAGAAGACGGTGTATTGCCAAATGCCTGCGGATTTCCGGCAAATCCCTGTGGGGTTCCGTTAAAAACCGGCTGCATGCCGGTGAACCGGCGAGGCGTCGGCGGTACAATGGATTCCTCGCCACCTGGCGGATACGCCTGCGGCAGCTGATACCCCGGCGGAAGCTGTGGCTGATAACCCACACCAAGCTGCGTTGGTCGCGGTACACCCATCTGTGGATATCCGTAGCTGCCAGGAATTTGTTGTTCACCTTCAAACCCCATTGGGCCATTCATCGGCATCTGTCCGGGGTTCATCCCAACATTTCCGACAGCAGGCACGCCGGTCATCGTCATCATGCGGGGTGGAGGCATCATACCGGACTGCGCAGGATTCATGCCTGCCTGAGATACCCCCGTTGGCTGACGGCCTATCGCATTCTGGTTCATATTGCCCATAGGCTGCTGCGCCATCTGCTGCGGATATCCCGAAATTCCCGGCATTCCCGGATAGGACGGCTGTCCCATCTGCTGAGGCTGCATCACGACATCGGTACCAAGCTGTCGCCTGTTATAACCCTGGACGTTGGGATTCGCATTCATCCCCTGCGAATTTCCCATATTTGCCTGTGAATTCGCCGTAATACCGCGAGGCGGTACAGGAGCCAGGTGAGGATTGCTGGCCATGCCACGGGATCGCGGATTCACAGAAGCGCCCTGAGCACCCTGATTATAGGGAGATCCCTGCGGATTGAACGGTGCACCTACCACATTGTGCTGAGCGCTTGGCGGATTGTGGGGCATTCCCACGACTTTGTGCTGAGCACTCGGCGGATTATGAGGCGCATTTTGGGCAGCAAGCGGCGTTTCTGCAGAGCTGATGGGAATATCCGGAGATGTCTGGGATGTTTCCTGTGCATCCTCGGAAACCTCGGAGGCATTCAGCGAAACAACCGGAGATATTTCGGAAACGGCACCGGGTGCGCGCATCAGCTCGCGTTTGGTCTGAGCCAGCTGACTGCGAAGCAATTCGATTTCGGCCCGCGCTTTATCGAGTTGCTCAGTACTTTCGGCGACTTCACGATCGGCTTTGCTAATCCCGAGTCTGTGGCCAATTTCGTCGATCTCTTTGATGAAAACATCGGCATTAGCCGGTCGTGCATTGGGATCTTTGGCCAGCAGCCGGTTGATGACGTAATCACGAAGGATTTCGGGAACTGTATCGGGCAAAGGCGGCGGCGGCGACTGCACCTGCATCAATATCGTCGCCAGAAATGTCGATTCCTCAAAAGGAGGATGGCCGCACAGCATCTCGTACAAAACCACCCCCAAAGAATACAGGTCGCTTCGCGCATCGAGGTCTTTGCCGCGCGCCTGTTCGGGGCTCATGTACTCCGGAGTTCCCGGCGCTGTACCCGCTTTGGTTATCTTCCGCTCGCCGGTTTCATCCTCGGAATCGTCCTTGATCTTGGCAATGCCAAAATCGAGCACTTTCACCACATTGAGGTTGGTGATGAAAATATTGTCCGGCTTGAGATCACGGTGGATGATGTTGAGCGCATGTGCTTCGGAAAGACTGCCTGCAACCTGGCGAACAATGGGAAGCGCCTCTTCTGGGGACAACGGACCTCGCCTGATGCGCTCGCTCAGCTCCACCCCCTTGAGCAACTCCATCGCAATGAACAGACGATGATCGGGAGTTTCACCCATATCAAACACATTCACCGTATTGGGATGTGACAACTTGCCGACAACCTGCGCCTCGCGAAAAAAACGACGCACAACGCCAGGGTTCATAGAGAACATGCTTGACAATACTTTGAGCGCCACAGGGCGATCAATCTTTAGCTGCTTTGCCACATAAACCTGCGCCATGCCGCCCTGCGCCAGAAACGAGACAATTTCGTAGCGATCGGCAATGAGCATGCCCTTTTCATAGACACCAGATTCCTGTTCGTAAGTTGTGTCCATTTCTGTTCTCTCGACCAACAAGTGCCAATCATTGGGGGTTTCAATCCCCAACTGTTCACAAATACGCCAATTCAATGCCAGAATGCAAAAGCGACGTTTTTGCGACCAGCATCCTGTTATACATGAGATCCGCTAAAATTAAAAATATCAGAACTACGCGGAAACGATAAAAAACTAACAAAAAAGGCGCATCCAGGGATGCGCCTTTGGTAACCGAAGAGTTCAGATTACTTCTGAATCTGGAACGGATAGTTATTGATTGGGGTATCCTTTCCGGTAGCTCTGAATTTGAGACCGTTCACGACTTTAAGGACGCAGGTTGCGGTTGCGGAATTGGCGAATTCGGGGCTCATGACGCGGGCATTGCTCACACGGCCGTCACCCTTGATGACGAATGAAACCTTCATCGTACCTGTCTGAGTTGCAGTACGACCGCAAGTTCTGACGCTCGCGAAAGATCCACGAATCGTGGTCATAATCTCATCTTTTGTCAGACCAGCGCCGCCGCCGCTGTCCTGCTTGGTATCGGACTTGGTATCGGTCTTTTTGGTATCCTTGGCCGTCGTCGTCTTGGTATCGGTCTTTTTGGTATCCTTGGCCGTCGCAGTCTTGTTATCGGTCTTGGTGTCGTTCTTTTTGTCGGCTTCTGCCTTGTCGGCTGCGGCTTTGTCTTCGGCAGCTTTCTTATCCGCTTCAGCCTTGTCTGCTGCGGCTTTGTCTTCAGCAGCCTTGTCTTCCGCGGCTTTATCTTCAGCGGCTTTATCTTCAGCGGCCTTGTCTTCAGCAGCTTTCTTATCCGCTTCGGCCTTGTCGGCTGCGGCTTTGTCTTCAGCAGCTTTTCTGTCGGCTTCGGCCTTATCATCGGCAGCAGAAGGCGCTACACCCAAATCGTTTGCAGCCAGTTTGCTTTCGTCAAGCTGAGCCTGCTGAATATTTGTATTTCCCTTGTCGCCGCTGAGCACGACGATGGTTGTTACAAACAGCGCAACGATCACGATACCGGCAACGATAAGACCGATAATCAGGGGCGTATTATTCTTTTTGGTTCCCAAAGGCAGAACCGTCCCCATGGGCACAGCGCTTCCGCCAAATGTATCGATGGGCTGATTGGTACGGCGTCTTGGCGCAGGATTGGATGAGGCGAGTGCCTTGACATCGATAAGTCCCGCGCTGCTGGCAGGCGCTGCACTCGGGCTTGCAGCCGGCGGTGCGCTGACGGCCTGCAAACTGCTCAGACTGAACAAAACCGAATTCTCACTGCGCTGTCCCACCAGGTCATTTGCGCTCGGCATCGATCCCATTTCGGATCCCATGTTTGAGCCAAAATCGCTGCCGCCAGATGACGATGAACCGCCGAACGGATCGTAATGATTGCTGCTGCCGCTGTCTGCGCTCTTTTTGAACGCATCCAGATCGATGGCGGCCGTTTCCTCCCCCGGCGCATCCGAGAAATTCGAAAATCCCGTTGGCTGGCTGCTAAACCCGGCTGCAACTCTTGTCGCCTCGTCATCCGAAATGGATTCGCCCTGTACAGGCGACTGCAGATATGCCAGCTCCGGAACCGCATTCAATGCCATCCAGTCCGACAAACCATCTCGCCATACATAGGAGTCTGCCGTAATCTGGCCATTCTGATAACTGAATTCCAATTCCTGCGTTGACAGCGGACCAACGGATTCTTCATTCACTGCATAGTACCACTTCGGTTCAAGTGATGCAGGATCCACCATCGACGCATCGGCATAATTCTGTGCAGAACAATTCGGGCAGGTGATATTGCATCCACCGCGAGAAACCTGCATGTCAGACAGCCAATGCTGTGCACCGCAACTGTTGCAAATTATCTTCATGAAATCTACTCCCTGGCCTATCTTATGAAACAGACTGTTGAACTACGGACGCATGGATGTTTCCTGCGCACTCGACTCCATACGGTCTACAAAACTTCGTTCCAACTTCAGAACACTCTCAAACCTGGCTTCCGCCCTGGCTCTTTCAAACATTCCCTGTGGATCGCGAAACGCACCGTCGATCAGCATGTCGTCAAAATTGTAAAGCTTCTCCTCGACCGTGGTTTGCGGAGCCGGACTGTCCTGTCCAAATGCAATGCACGGCACGACGATGACATTGATCACAATGCTCAAAAATATCGCTGTAATCCGTCGAATGTTCATCTCAGTTCCTTTGGGATTTCTGTGTACCGCACACACATTCCTACACTCCCGGTTATTTCTATACCAGTCCCGCCATCAATGGTCAAACTTTCCATCTCAACAATCTCATAAAAACCTGTACCCACGTGGATAATACCTAAGGCTTAACCAGCACCACGGTGATGTTGTCGTGCCCGCCATTCGTCCGCGCACGATCGATCAGCACCTGCACAGCCGCTTGCATGTCGGCTGTTTCGGTCACAATTTTCAGAATATCTTCATCTGTGAGCTCGTTCGTCAGGCCGTCGCTGCACAGCAGATAAATATCGCCCGGCATCCACAAAATCGAAAACAAATCCGGCGAAATCACAGGCTGTGTCCCCATCGCCTGGGTGATGATATTTTTGTGCGGATAATTGTCGATCTCTTCCTGCGTCTTTAATACGCCGCGATCGATCAGCTCCTGCCACAGCGAGTGGTCGTGAGAGATTTGCTCAATCCGTCCGGCCCGGATGCGATAGGCCCGCGAATCCCCCAGATTGATGATGTCCGCATATTTGCCGCGCAAAACCAGCGCCACAGCCGTCGTCCCCATGCCCCGGCGAGCGGCATTCGCCATCGAATCCGCCAAAATGCGCCGGTTCGCTTCAAAAAACGAGGCCGCAATAAACATGGTACGCGACATCGGTAAAACGCCATCCGTCAATCCCCAAACCGGCAGCGACGCAAATGCATTCACCGTGTCCACAGCCATCGCACTTGCCACCTCTCCGGCCGCATGACCGCCCATGCCGTCCGCAACCAGATACACCCGCGCATCCTCGCGTATCAGATAGCTGTCTTCATTATTGTCCCGCACCACACCGACATCCGTGCCGCCCACAGCCAGCGGCTGCGCAAAACATACCGCCGCCTGCAGCAGCACCAGCGCCACCATCATGAGTTTCAAACACAAACGCATCCTCAATTGCTCTCCTTTCGGCACACGACGCTGCACACGCCGTCCACGCAAACGCACCAAATTTCCGCCACACACCCGCAACCACACGACGCAGCATCAGCCACCCGCCGGTTGCCGTCCGCGCATTGCGAATTACGCATTTTACATTTCCCCCTTTTTGATTATAACACGTTTATGGTCGTTATGACCACATCACGCAATGCGAAGGAGTTATCATGCGCACGATTGAATTACAGGATATGATGCGGGGTTCCGAGTTTATCAACGTCAAGAGCTGTATCGAATCCGGAGGTCTGGTATGTGTGCCATGCCGCACCAGCTACCGAATCATCGCCGATCTCACCAATCCCCAGGCCGTCAACAGCCTGCTGTTCTCCAAACACCGCACGGCCAAAGCCCCGTCTCTCGTGTTCATTCCCAGCTATGACGCGCTCAAATCCGTCGCCTCAGCCATTCCGTCAAAGGCCAAAAAACTCGCCAAATCGCTGTGGCCCGGCGAACTCACCATCCGCTTCGAACCCAACGAAGAAACGATTCCCGCCGCGATCCTCAAGCCGCTCACCAAAGCCGGCGGCAAACTCGGCGTGCGCGTTCCCTCCGAACCCTGGCTGCTCCGACTGCTCAAAGAACTTGACCGTCCGCTGCTCGTTTCCAGCGCCAATCGCGAAAAAAAGCACGGCGCATCCAGCCCCGCCCTCATCCAGAAAAACTTCATCAAACACGTCAGCATCTTCGTCAATGCCGGCGATATACCTCAGTCTCAGCCTTCAACCGTCATCGATTTCGACAACGGCGAGCCCTTTATTAAACGCGAAGGATCCATCACACAAAACCAAATCGATGTCGCGCTCATGATGGCCGATTGATGTTTACGGCCGCGCCGCTATGGGGCATGCGCCCCATACGCGCCGCACGAGCGTCTATCCGGCTGTGCCGGATACGCCGCTCGTTTTTGATGTCACGCCCCGCCGGGGCGTGATGGCTTTCCATTTTTCTTATCAGGGATGAACACATGCGCAAGCATATCCGCCTGTTTTTTATACTGTTATTCTCAAGCGCGTTATGCCTTTCATGCGCATCCACAAAATCGTCGTCCGCTTCGGCCGATTCCCCAAAAACAGGTGCATCGCAAAAGCGCGATCCTGCCCGTATTCACGGCGATCCGGCGCTCGACGCGGCCTATCAAAAATGGGCAGATCAGGGCTATCCGGCGCATCCCGACAGCAAAAAGTACGAACTGGACGGCAAAGCGACCTGGTACGGCCCCGGCCTGAACGGCAACAAAACGGCCAGCGGCGAAATCTTTGATATGTACGGCATGACCGCTGCCCACAAGAAACTCCCGTTCGGAACCATCGTCGTCGTCACCAACCTCAAAAACGACAAAAGCGTCGTCGTGCGCATCAACGATCGCGGTCCGTTCACTGCCGGACGCATCATCGATCTGTCGTATGGTGCGGCTTATCTCATCGATATGGTCCGCGATGGTGTCGTCCCCGTCAAGGTCGAGATCATTTCGACCAAATGAAATTTCCCTGCGTATGCCGCAGGCATAGCAGGGAAAGCGGCGCGTATTTCGCCTGCGAAATAGCGGCGCGACACAAAAATTAAGACTTTTTTAATGGCGGAAAAGTCGGCGGTTTCGGCGCACCGGTTGCAGATTCCTGAGATGCAGGCTGCACAATTGCAGGATTGGCGGCGGATCGCACGATGGCCGGGCGAACGACAGGCGGCGCGGCGGGCTGCACAATCGCGGATTTAGCGGCGGCAGGGCGCACAACGACCGGGCGGACCACAGACGGCGCGGCAGGCTGCACGACCGCCGGTTTGGCAGCCACAATCGCAGGTTTGGATGCAGGATGCACGATCGCGGGTTTGGCGGCAGGACGAACGACCGGTGTTCGAATGATCGCTGGACTGGGTTCGTCGCTCGATGCTGCGGGTGGCGCTGCTGCCGGCCGGGCAATCACGATCGCCGGTTTTGAGGCACCGACAATCGCCGGCTTGCGCACTACAGCCTGCGGCGATTCCTGATTCGGCAGACCCGCCTGGGCAGCGGCAATTTCTGCAGAACGCCCCGATGCACTCACACGTCCGCCATCCATTTCCGCCGGACGGGACGACCTGGAAACCAGACCAAGTGATGCGAGGAAATCTTCGGCTTCGTCAGCAACCGCCTGCACTTTTGCCTGATTCTCAACCTGCGGCTCCTGCGCAACGACTTCGCCCGGTTTGTCCGCTGCTTCGGTCGCTGTCGCAGCCATACGACGCATCTTGTCCTTGTGCCGGCGGTAAGTGCCATCCTCGATCTCCCGCAGCGTCCGGTTCCAGTAAGTCGAATAACTCGTGAACTTCTGGATCTGCGTGCGCATCTTGAACTTGATGGCTGTATTCTTAATATTCGTCTGCTCAAGCTCGCGGATGATGCGCGCAACATCCATGCGCATCGTCACCGGCGGCACCTTCTCTACACCGATAAAGTACTGCTCATAACGCACGCGCAGTATCTCCATCTTGCGCGCCACTTCATCGACCTTCGCTTCTATCTCTTCGGGCGAAACCCGGCCACTGTCTACTACTCTGGCCATATTCAGACCTCACATCTGATAATCGAATCAGAAATATACTCCCAGAGACCCGGAAACTATCTCACTCGTATAATTATCAAAATGATGCTGATACGCAAGGTCTAATCCAATTCTTCCGCTCTCATCGCGATAGCCCAGACCACCCGAAATCACATGATGGTCTTTGCCTTCATAGCGATAACCCAGACGAACCGGCACCAGTTTTTTGAGCACATATTCCAGTCCGACCGCATAACTGCCGGTTTTGCCGATATCTTTGGCACTGATATCAAACGACGTGTCGAACATCACATTAAAGCCATACTCGATGCTTCCTGCCGAAATACCTGCAGTAATCATGCGCGGCATATAGATCTCGTAGTCGCCGACGATCAGATTCTGTGCCGAAAAGCCAATTGCAAGCCACGAAACCGGGCGCACCATCAGCCCCACATCCATGCTGAACTGCGACAGATGTTCTTTGCCGTGACGCTCGATATAGGAATAGACCCCCGTCACCCCCAGGCTAATCAGATTATCAGCCAGCGGCACGCCAACACCGATGCGGGTTGAAATCAGATGCTGCGCACCTGCGCTGTATTCATACACAAACCCAATGCCAGCGCCAACATGAGAATTGCTCTTCATATCCACAAGGTTGATTTCGACGCCGTGACCGCCCACGCCGTGATCATACAAATAGGACGCATCAATGGAATACATCATCGCGGAAGTGATGGCCGCCGGATTGTGCCAGACCGCCGATGTGCCTGCACCCGACGATACCATGGCATTGGCCAGACCAAGCCCTCGCACGGTCGTGAGCATATCGCGGGATGTCAGCGCATCCCCGCGGGACATCATCGCATCCTCGCGCGCAACTGAATTCAGATTCTCGGCATAAGCAACCGAAACACCAGACAACGATAAAACAGCGGCTGCTGCAAATAGAACTCTGTGCATGATAACTCCATTTAGAACACGGCATTGCCACATCCTTGCGATGCCGTGATGGAGTTTATCGTGCTTTTGAAATTACGCGAATTTTTAACCTACAGGCGGCGCGTGCAAATCAGTTTGAGCCCCTGGATGCCATTTTTCTGGTTTCCCTCGATGCCGGTAACCACATACCCTTCGGGGCATTCAAGACGGAATGATTCCCCCGATTCACTGCCGGCGCTCTGAGTCGTCGTGCGGTTGGGCTTGACGGGAACGACCTGCTGCAAAGTGCCGACTTCCTGTCGAATCAGCTCTTTGTTGTCCAGATAAACCGCCACCACCATCGTCGGTTTCTTCGTGCTGATTTCGCTGTTTTCACCCAGCGTCACCGCATAACGGCCATCCACAACCGACACGTAATGCTTCTCGATGGCGATGGCCTTTTTCGACTTGCCGTCGCTAAAGATGCGAAATTCCAGCGGCAGCACACCCGATACCGGTGTCGCATCCTGATCGACCAGCTCACCGCTGAAATCGATCACCGTCGTCGCCGAATCCTGCGCTGCCGAAATTCCCGGCACCCATAACAACAAAACAAACAAACAGCAAAAGATCAGTTTTTTCATATCGATATCATCTACTTCTTCATTGCCTTTTCTTTATTGGCAATGTGCGTATTCAGCGTCGAGACATCATTCTCGGAATTGGGCAGTTTTTTGAGACGTTCGACCAAAGCGCGGGCTTCATCCAGGTGGTTGTCCGAAATCAGCTGGCGTGTTTCGATGTTCAGCTGCTTGTAATAATCCTTGGTCCAACGCGTGATGAATGAATCGGCATCCTGACGGTAGATACTGCTGCTGTCGATTTGTTTGAGGTACTGAATATCCCGTTCGAAATCGTCGAAACTCACCGTATTGCCGATACCATGACGTTCGCGCATTTTGGTAATCTCGCGGTTGATATCGTCTTCCTGCGTGATCCATTTCTGGTAGAAATCAAACAGCGACCGGTCTTTGATCAGCGTGCCATCCTTATCGAGTTCGCTTGCCACATTGAAGTTTTCGCGGGCCTCGTTCAGATTTTTGCTGGCATAGGCATTGATGCCGTTATTGATTTCCATTTCGATCTTCTTGACGATGGCGTTGCGGGCCTCGATATCGCGTTGCTTGTGCGACGAGCTGATGCTGCTGATCAAAAGCACCGAAATGGCGACAACGCTGAGTCCGATCATGGCAAAGAGCACGATATTTGCCCAAAGCGGCGGCGTATTTACCGTCTTCAGAGCATTGGCGCTCAGCGACATCATATACGGGCTTGTCATAGGCGGAGCAGCAGCCCACGCGGGGGCAGCCAGACCACCGCCCTGGCGCTCCAGCATCGACTCCATTTTTTCCATCTTGGGCTGCGGCGTCGCCGTAGTCGGGCCAGACTCAAGCGCATCATCATCGGCGCTCACCTGCGGCGCATTCGAAAGCGGCTTTCGGTCGGCAGCTGCAGACTTCCGCGTTCCTTTCTGATTGGGGTGATACTCAACTTTTGGCTCACCGCGCCACAGCACGTCGGGATCTCCGCCCTCCTGTTCAAACCTGAAGCGAATACTGCCGATTTCGATCGTATCATTATTGCGCAGCTGACCAACGCGAATGCGATAGCCGTTCAGCATCGTGCCGTTGCCGCTGTCGAGATCGCGGATTCTGAAGCCTTCGGGGAATTTGTCGATCTCCACGTGATGACGGCTCATCGAGATATCCGAAATGGCGATGTTGCATTCGGGATGCCGGCCAATCGTCGTCTTTTCGCGCACCAGAATATATTCGCGCTGACTGGTTTTGCCCGATTCAACAATGAGCTTGCCGGTGAGCGGCTCAAACTCCATCGCCCCCATGTTGATCTGCGTTTTCTCGCTGTTGATGTCGAGCTCGTCTTCCATTGGCGCGTCCAGCATCATCGTTTTTTCGCCGGCATCTTCGGGATTGTCATCATCTTCCCAAATCAGCTCGTCGTCGTCGCCTTGCGACGATATAGAAGATGCCGCACCACCCACAGAACCCTGCAGTTCTGCAAGACCTTTCTGAAGTTCCTCAAGCGATGGCTGGGCAATGGCCTCGGTCGCACCACCCTCTTCTTCATCCTGCAGTTCCGAAAGCGAAGCACCCGCCGGTGCTGGCGCAGCATGCACGGGAACGTGCGGTGCCGGTGAAAGCGATGGCACCGCTGACGACAACGATGGCGCCGGTGAAAGCGATGGCACCGCTGGCGACAACGATGGCGCAGGTGCTGCAGGCACTACAGGAGCCGCAGGTGCCGCAGGTGCTGCAGGCACTACAGGAGCCGCAGGAGCTGCGGGCACTACAGGAGCCGCAGGTGCTGCCACCGCATTTGCAGGAACGACCGGTAAAGACGGCTTTGATCCCAGCGCCGGAACTACCGCCGGCATCTTCTTTTTGTCTCCAACGAGCGGAGACATCAGCGGACGTGAAATCTTGGGCAGACCGCTGCCCGAAATCGGTAATCCCGGAGCCTTTGGCGCAGCTGCCGCATGCGCAGGTTCTGCCTGAGCTGCTTCCGGTGCTGCTGGCGCAGGTGCCGGTTCTGCTGGCGCAGGTGCCGGTTCTGCTGGCACCTCCGAAACCGGTGCCGCCGGCGCTATCACCGGATTCTTCGCCGCCGGTGCGGCCGCTTTTGCCTGTTGCCCTAGCGTCGGAAGCTTCATCGCCAACGAACCACGACCTGCCGCCAGACGCGGCAACTTCGTCGCTCCTCCCAATGTCGCCTTATTCTCGTTGTTCTGAGTGTTGTCAGCCATGTCTCGTGAAACCTTAGAACCGTTTACTTCATGTCCAATCAAGCGGTCTGATACCAAACCAAATCCGGCCTTACGTGCATAAAAAACACCAGACCTTATTATATATCTAACCTATCCGTTTGTCACATGCAACATTTTGGGGAGACTATCCCTTCTCACCCAAACACATCCTTTATATCTTCCGCTTTCTGTGATATCATAAATGCGGCAGTTATCACGATTTGCCAGTTATTTACACAATTTCAGACCACAATAAGGTTGCGAATGGGTACCTTACTCAAAGACTCCACAAAACTAGATATCGTCCGGCGAGCGGTGATTGCGCGCGGATGCAGCGTCACCATCGGTGACATCGTCTCCGAAACCGGCCTCGATAACGAAACAGCCAAATCCTGCCTCAACAGCCTCATCAGCACGCATGAAGGCGTCATGCGCGTCAGCGAAAAAGGCGAACTCCTTTATGAGTTCTCAAAAGGCTGCATCCTGCGCGACCAGAGATCCTGGTGGGAACGCAACCAAAAAGCTATCTACAAAGGCATCAAGGCCGTTTTCAAAGTCGTCATCTTCCTCTTCCTGCTCGTCTATTTCATCATTTACCTGTGCATCCTCATCGCCTTGCTCAGCCAGAACCGCAACAGCCGCAGCAGCAGCGGCGGCTTCGATATGGCCATCTGGTTCTTCTGGGGACGCAGCAGCCGCAGCCGAAGCGACAGTTACATCGGTTCCAGCGGCGAAAAACGTGAGCCTATCTACACCCGCGTCTATAATTTCATGTTCGGCCCCGAAGAACCCGAAAAAGATCCCCTCGAAATGCGCACGCGTTGCGCCCAGCTCATCCGCGCCCGCAATGGCGTGATCACCGTCGAAGACTGGATGATGGTCTCCGGCCAGTCCCGCGAAAAATGTGAAAGCGACCTCGCCCGCTATACCGCCGAATTCGAAGGTGATGCCGAAATTCTCGAAAATGGCACGCTCGTCTACGTTTTCCCCGATGTCATGAAATCCATGAAATCCGGAAACCGCCCGCAATTCCCCAAACCCGCATGGAAAACGCTTGAAGCCCCCCGCAAACTTTCCGGCAATTCCGCCGGCGGAAACGCCATGGTCATCGGCCTCAACCTCTTCAATCTCATCATGGCCTGGGCATGCACCAGCATCATCCCGCAAATACTCGCCGATCAGGCCGCCCAGACAGGTCAGACCGTCTCGGTTATGGGCGACAGCACGTTCCTCTGGCTCGGACTCATCCCGCTCATCTTCAGCATTCTCATCTTCGCCGTCCCCCTGTTCCGAATCCCCGCTCATATCAAGGAAAATGGACGCCGACGCAAAGAAGCTGTCCGAAAATCACTGCTCAGCGCCGTGTTTGACGGAAATGGCTCCGCTTATTCAAGTGTGAGCCGCACAGCCGCCGTCGCCGCAACCAAAAAGCAAATGGGCCAGGTCTACGTCAAAGAACCCACATCCGATGAATTCAACGAAGCCATGGCCGACCTCTGCGACGAACTCGGCAGCACATTCGATCCCAATGATCCCAACGCCACCTACAAATTCCCCGACATGGAAATGCGCCTCAACGAAGCCGAACGCAAACGCCAGCAGCTCGATCTCAAATCCCAGGACGTCGGCCGCGTCATCTTCTCTACCAATAACGACGAGTACGAATCCATCGAATCCGACAACGCTTCGCATGATCTCCAGGATTTCGACCGCGTCCTCATGAGCAGTCAGAATTCCAGCCAGGCCCGCAATCAGAGCCGCCTCGACGACGAAGACAGCCGCAGCGCCGCCAATAACCACGCCAGCTCCAGCAGCCGCTGATGCTTCTGCTGGGGGCCCGTGCTATCTGCCTGCGGCAGATACGCCGGGCTTTACCGCTATTTGCCTGCGGCAAATACGCGGTAAAAAACATCCATATCTGCCCGTATCTATAGAGTTCCACGGAACGTCTCTGCCATTATCCGGGGATATCCAATCCCCCTTGCACAACCCTGTCCCATGCCCGACAAACCTTCATTTGACGAATTTCTCCAAACCACATTCGGTTCGGATCTCGACCACTTTCTGCACCACCCGCCAACCAGCGACTTCATCCGGGTGAATACACTGCGCGCATCGACCGGCGATGTCGTCGATGTGCTGGCCAGATACGGATTCAAAACCGAGCGCGTCCCCGGCCTCGACGATGCTTTGCGTATCCTTGAAAAACCATACGATCCGACGTTATGCCTGCATCATTTCGCCGGCTGGTTCGTCAAACAAAGCCTCGGATCGCAAATACCCGTGCGGTTTCTCGATGCTCAGCCCGGACAAAACATCATCGATCTGTGCGCAGCGCCGGGATCCAAAACGACTCAAATCGCGAACGCCATGCACAACCAGGGATGCCTCATCGCCAACGATTTGGCGGGGAAACGCATCACTCCTCTGGCTGCAAGACTGGATTCATCCATCGTCACACATACCGTCATCTATAATCAGGCTGCCGAACGCCTCACACGCATTCTGCCCCCCATATTCGATCGCGTGCTGGCCGATGTCCCCTGCTCCGGACTTGGCTGTCTCGACACGCTCGCCGAAAACCGCGATCGATACAACACCATGCGCACACAGGACGGCCAGTATCAGCTGCAATACCGCATTCTCCTCACCGGATGCCGATTGCTGCGCGTCGGCGGACGCATCGTCTATTCCACCTGTTCACTCAATCCCTGCGAAAACGAAGCCGTCGTCAACGAACTCATCACTCGCTATCCCCTGCGTCTCATCGATATCCCGGATATCGCAGGCGTCCGGTTCCGTCCCGGTATCACCGAATTCGACGGCAAATCGTTCGATCCCTCCATCGCAAAAGCCCGCCGCGTGACGCCCTGGGAGAATGATACACAGGGATTCTTCGTCGCCGTACTCGAAAAAACGGACGATCTGCCCGAACGCCTCAAACACGAAGATCCCCAGGCACCATCCATCGAAACCAAATCAGCCGACGATCCCGATATCGCGCCCGTACTCGAGAATATCGAGCGATACTACGGCATTTCGCCGGAACAATTCGCCTGCTACCGATTCCATCGCCCCAGCAACCGCGACGTCGTCTATTGCCTCGATCAACACTGGCAATCCGTCGTTCAGGGATTTCAGCGCGCCGGCCTCGGACTCGCCAAACGCCGCGGCGGTATCTGGCGGCTCAGCCACTCGATGATCCAGCAAATGGGCCCACACATCTCCAAAAATATCGTCCATCTGTCGGAATCACAAATGGCCGAAATCGCTACAACCGGCGAAGTCTTTGTCGGAACCGATAACATCGAATCCCCCTACCCCGTCATCGATTTCGAACCCCTCGGACGTCTCGCAACCACTTATGATCTGGGCGATGGCCGCATCCGTTGGAAACGCCCATGCAACTACCGTTGGTATAATTAAGGATGATTACTATGAACAATAAATTCCTCATATTCACGCTTGGCATTATCTGTCTTTTGGGAACATTATCCGCCTGTAATGAAAGTATAGAATACAAACCCAGCCAGGCCGAACCGGTTTCATGCACGACCGATGTATGCAAAGATCAGAATATACTTTCCAAATGCGATACAAACACCGGAATTGCTGAAGATCAGACCTGTCCGTATGGATGTGATTTGAGCAGGAATCAATGCAGCGACAAACCCAAATGTACAAACGATGTATGCAAAGATCAGAATATTCTTTCCAAATGCGATACAAATTCCGGAATTGCAAAAGATCAGACCTGTCCATACGGCTGTGATTTGAGCAAAAATCAATGCAATGACGAACCCAAATGTACAAACGATGTATGCAAAGATCAGAATATTCTTTCCAAATGCGATACAAATTCCGGAATTGCAAAAGATCAGACCTGTCCATACGGCTGTGATTTGAGCAGGAATCAGTGCAATGACGAACCCAAATGTACAAACGATGTATGCAAAGATCAGAATATACTTTCCAAATGCGATACAAATTCCGGAATTGCTGAAGATCAGACATGTCCGTATGGCTGTGATTTGAGCAGGAATCAATGCAGCGACAAACCCAAATGCAACGACGATAAATGCAAAGACGATAATGTGCTGTTGGTTTGCGACATCGATTCGGGAGATTACACCGAAAAGCCATGCAGTAATGGATGCCGGGAAGATACATGTGTGATTCCGGATCCTTGTGTACCGGGATGCAAATCCGACAACGAGGCGACAATATGTCTGGAAGACGGCAGCAGTGATACAGAGATTTGCCCGCACGGATGCGACAGCACAGCAGGAAAATGCAAGGATAATCCCATTATTGGCAAGCCATGCCAGACAGAAG